>JAHWIG010000017.1 GCA_019322735.1 Candidatus Woesearchaeota archaeon
ATGAACCACCTGAAGGAGACTGGAATGAACCACCTGCAGGAGACTGGAATGAACCACCTGAAGGAGACTGGGACGAAGATGAAGAAGCTGACTGGGACGAAGATGAAAATTTAGGTGAAGGTGAAGGAGAAGGAGAAGGTGAAGGAGAAGGAGAAGGTGAAGGAGAAGGTGAAGGTGAAGGTGAAGGTGAAGGAGAAGGACCTTAATAGTCAAAAGATTTTTAAACTATAATTCTATTTTATTTTTATGAAAAAGAGGTTACTATTGCTATTTTTGATTATGTTTATGTATGGCTGTAGTCAAAGCAGTCAAGAATTCCCTTTTTCTTATAACAAGATGGAGTATTCCATTAGCGAAGCAGATGAAATAAGGGGAATAGATTATGTTGATTTTAAGTTTGAGGGCAAATATGTTCTGTTAGATCAGAGGATTAATTATGACTGCTGTGCAGATCTTTCTTTATATTACACAGCGGATATAAAGGAATCTAATACCGGTAAGGAAGGAATTTTAAGAATTTATGAAAACAATAATAATGATACATTATGTGGAAATCTATGTACTTTTGTAATTAAAGCTAAAGTAAAGGAAAGGGATATAGATGAAGTCGAGCTTTATGGTGTTAAATATAAAGATTGGCCTTATGTTTTTATCTCTGAGAAAAAGAGGTAGGTTTATAAGTATATCATTTCTTTTTCTGTTTTAATGCAAAAGAAACGTCCAAGGAAAAAACCATTTAGACCTCAAATTCAAGAAGAAGTTTTTAGAGTGAAATTGCCTAGGGGTAGAGAAGTTTTAGGAATTCTAGAAGAAAGGGTTGGAGGATCTAGAGCTAAGGTAAGATGTTTAGATGGAAAGAAAAGAATATGCAGAATTCCTGGAAGATTAAAAAGAAGATTATGGATTAGGGCAGGAGATATTTTGATAATAGAACCTTGGGAATTAGGTGGGGATGAAAAAGGAGATATCATCTATAAATACAGACCAAATCAAGTTGCTTATCTTAAGAAACAAGGACATTTAGATAAACTTTCTGAGTTTCAAGAATTCTAAAAACTTTCAGTTTTTTATCACCACTTTAGAATAGAAATTATTATATAATCTCTTATTATTGTCTATTTCTATGAAAAGAGATTATTTTTTGATTTTAGGACTCTTGTTCTTTAGCCTAATAGGATTGATATATCTTGTTTTCTCACTTACAACGTCATTTTATAAAGAATTATTTTTTACTGAAATATTCATTCTATTTGCTATAGCATTGATGTTTGTATTTTATAATGAAAGGGCATGGGCAGGAAAATTTACTTTTATTTTCTTCTTATTGTTTGGATTTAATTTATTGTATCTTAAGAGCTTTCTTGGATTTAACTTATTGCTTGGATTCTTGATATTATTATCTTTAGTTGCCATGTTTTTATCTTTGTTCTCTTTTGGAAAGACACAAGAAGGTGATTTTGAAGAATCTACAGAAGAGGGCCCTTCATTTGAGAAGGATGAACTATTTGTTGAAGGGGTAAAACCAAAATCTTTAGGGGTTTTTGTTGCAAGCAAGAATTCATCTGTTTTTCATACCCCTGATTGCGCATTTGTTAAAAGAACTAAACAAGAAGACAAAGTTTGGTTTACAAATAAAGCTCAGGCAACAAGAAAAAAGTATAGGGCGCATACTTGTGTTAAATGATTTATTTCTTTTTTGAATAATAGAAAAACATATACAATATACCAAGAGTTATACATGCATCTGCTATGTTGAAGATTGGCCATACCCTAAAATCAATAAAATCCACTATATGGCCAAGAAATATTCTGTCCATAAGATTTGATAATGCCCCTGAAATGATCATAACTATTGAAAGATGAGCTTTTCCTTTCTTTGGCAGTTCATCATAGTAGAATAATATGGATCCAAGTATGATTATTGTTATAAAGGAGATTAATGCATTATTATCCCTTAACAATCCAAATCCTATACCTGTATTTGTTGTTAAGGTTATGTGAAAGAAATCTTTTATTATTGGGATTGATTGATGCAGATCAAGATTAGATTTAGCAAGATATTTTGTAAGCTGATCAATAATTATAATTATAATTCCAAGATATGTTATTGCTTTCCTTTTTACCATGACTTTTTATTTTTCATATCTTCCATATGGTTCTCTATCTTAGTAAGTCTTAAATTAATGTTTTCTATGTTTGCCTTTATTGCATCAAGTTTGGAAGATATTATTTCTGTTGAACCTGTATCTGTTATAGCTGGAGATCCGGCATGTTTTCCTGGTAGTCCTTCTGGCTGTGTTAATGGGGTTGCTAAAGAAGAATCTAATGACCCTTCTGGACTGATGAATTCACTTGTTGCTTTGCTTGGATCTGTATCTAAACTTAATGGCTCATTTAATCCTAGGTTTGGTGTTTCTTCTGCAGCACCAATATCAGAAGTTTCTAAATCTAGCCCCTCTTCTTTCTTCCAAAACTTTAACTTATCCATAAATCCCATTTTATACACCTCTTTTATTGAATGAATGGCAGTATTTTTTCTTGAATTCCTGTTATTAAGTAATCTGGTATTAATTTGATGAATATGAATGTTGCGGTTTCTGGATATATAATGATATCGTTTTCTTGAAACCCTTTAAGGAGTACAAGTGGATCCTGCTGCATGCTTTGTGAGAATAATAATGCAAAGATCAATGCTTTTAATTGTGTATCATCTTCGATATTAAGCTGACTTTTGAATTGATTAACAAATTCTCTTTTTTGTTCTTTTAATTGTGCTTCAATGAATATATCTGCTAGATCATCTATTGCATTATCTGATTCAAGGAGGGCAAATAACTCTTCTCTTGAAAATGTTTGTTCACTGAATTCTACTGTTTCTACTTCATTGAATATGTTTGATTTGATAACTATCAATTTATAGCTGTTTCTTAATGCCTCTTTATGATCTTGTCCATTATAACTATTTATCTGGGCAGTGTTAAAAAATACAACATTTTCTTGATCCCCCATACCTTTTGCTTTAAATCCTGCTATGTAATTATTTTTATGTTCTAGCAATATTGTTTTTTCTTCTGTCATGAATCTGTCTTTTAACTGCATTGCATCTAGATATAGAACAAATCCCAGTATGATCTGTATTGATACATAGACAAGAACTGTATAACCGATTGCCTTACCAACTTTTCTTGTTGGTAGATAGAATATAATGGATAGAATAATAAATAATACTGTTGAGAGTGTGATTATATCCATTTTATGCCCATTTTTTAATCTAAATTATGAATATTATAAATTACTTTTGTTTTTTTGTTAAGTCTTATTGTTTTTTAGTTGTTTTGCATGCTCTACTATCAATGCGTGGAATTCATTGAATAATCTGTAATCTTTTTCTAGATTATCATGAAAAAGATTTTGCAATTGTTCATAGTTCCATTCTGATTTTCCTATGCCATAATGTAGCAATACTCTTTTTGTATAAGTATCAATTACAAATACGGGTTGATTGTAAGCATATAATAAAATAGAATCTGCTGTTTCTTGACCAATACCCCAGATATTCAATATATTTTCTCTTGTTACCTCTTTGTCAAATTCAGCAAATTCCTTTAGTTTTCTTGCCTTTTGATTATGGTAGCCAGATGATATTATTAATTTAGATAAAGCTTTTTGGCTTATGTTTTTTATTGTTTCCCTGTTTAATGCTTCATTCCCTCTTAATTTGTTTAATGCTTTCTCAACATTCTTCCAGGAAGTATTTTGGGTCAGGATTGCTCCAACAGCAATCTCAAATCTTTCCTCTTCTGTCTTTTCAGAAAACTTATTTTTATTGTACTTATTATTTATTGGCCACCATCCCTGCGGTCCATGTTCTTTATAGATTTTTTTATAGAGTGATTTAATATCCATAGATAATAAGAAATATTTTTTATTTATCTTTTTTGTGTTTTATGTGTATGGTTTAAGACTGCAGAGATATATTTATCTGTTTCAATTGGGTGATTTTTTGCTACCCGTCTATATGCCATATCCAATTCTAAAAAATTTGAATCATAAAGTGTTTCTATTATATCATCGGGTGTTGTGATATTCATGAAATCAGCTTTGCTTCTTGTTAATCTGTCTTCTTTTGAGTACATTTTATATTGTTTAGAAGGAATCACTATTTAACTCTTTTCTACCATTCTTGTTAATTCTGTCAAGTTTTTATTTCCTCTTAATGTGATATAATCACAAATTGTCTTTTGTTCAAAATAACAGGTATCGCAATTATGTTTTTTTTGCATATCTTTTTTCATACCTATTAAATATTGTTTATCATTATTTCTTAATTCTTCTTTTTCTGTAACTGCACGATGTAGTTCTTGCATAACATAATCTAGGAAAGGGTCTTCTGGAGAGAATTTAGTTATTGGCGAGAATTTTTGAGGTCTAAAGACTCCGATATTGTTATGAGTTATTTCATTATTTCCAGGCACAAAGAAATGATGATCAAATGCGTTCTTATTAAGAACAGTATAGATATTATTTGTCTCTAAGCCATTCTTTTCGACAATATCTTTTATCATCAGCCCATAAAAAGCCGTCTGCATTAGGTATTTAACTTCTGGATAGGGTGTAACCCTGTTTGTTTTTGTATCTAAGATTATTATATCATATCTCTCTTTTTGGTCTTTGAGAAATAATAATGCATCTGGATGGAATGATATTGAACATTCTTTATCGGTGTTTGGAATGCTTACCTTATTATGGAATGCAATCTCGCAGTATTGATCTGAGGGAACAGGATCAAGATTTAGTTCTTTTAATGTATTATAATGAACTAGGTCATCAAATGGCTTTAAGGTTATCTCATGTAGTTTTATTCCTCTTAATGCTGCTATTGGTTGTTTTGTCTCTTTATCATAGAATTGATCTAATATATTATCATATTTTCCAATTATGTATTCAAGGATATCATATGCATTATCCTTTATTGTTGTGCTGATGAGTTTTTGTATTGAGCAATGAGATGGGAGAGAAAATTCAGATCCACGAAAATCAGTTATTGGTTCTATAACTTGATCTTTGAGGAATGTTGCATTTTTTCCAAAGAATTCTTTTAATTGATAGGGAAATACAATATTTTTTCCTTTAAGTTCTTGCTGCCAAGATAAATTTAATTTATTTTGTGATCTTCTGCCCTCATAAATTGATCCTTGGTATTCAAATAATTCTACAAGTCTTGGTTCTATTCTACAGAATCCAACTTCCTTATGTCGCGCAAAGTTTCCAATTATATCAATTTCTTTATCAGTCAATAAAGATTGTGCCATATCTTTCATATTTGGATGGGCATTATGGATATTTTCTTCTAATAAGATCCATGGAAATAATTTTGTAGAATTATACTCTATTTTTTTTATCTTTGGTTTTGGAATATTTATATGGGTTCTTACATATTTGTTTTCTTCTATTGCTTTTATTCTATCCAAAAATCCAACTAATCTATGAAATGCTACTTCTTCATGTATTCCTCGGAATAACATTTTACCGGCCAATATCCCTTGTTTTCCACCAATAAAATGTAATGGTAATTTATATTTCGAAAATTTTGTTGCCTTTTTTATTATATCTGCTGCAGCGCTTGTCTTTTCCATAAATAATGGCAGGCCTTTTAGATTATAATCGTCAAGGGTCTTTTTTATTTCACCCCCCATATCATTAAGGTAATAGTTCCATTTCATGGCCATCATTGTCTTATTTAGGTAAACTAAATGAGAATAATGATGCAAAAATTCTTTTACTGATCCAAATTTCCCCTTTTCATAAACATCATCAACCCATGTTGATGGGCTTTTGGTTATCGATCTTTTTACTGGCCTTATGTCAAATAGAATCTCTTTATACCTTGAGTTTCCAATTTTTGGGCTTATTGAATCTGTTTTTTGTAAGGTTCCAAAACCAATACCTTTTATATCTTCGTTTAATCTGTTACATTCTTCAAATAATAAGTCTTCTAAGGCAAATCCATTTTCAGTTTTCTTGAATAATTGAGTATAAGTTGTTGGTTGGATATACATGAATAATAATCTGTTGAGGAATTCTTCATCAAATCCTTGTTTTAATTCAAGAAGATGATTAGAGAAGATAAAAGAATTTGAATATGGGTCAATACCATCTCTGATTCCTTTTTCATCAATGCTTAAACCATTGACTAAAATAGGAATTTTATTCTTTAAGTATCCTTTATCTTGGATTTTATGAAAAAATTCAGTCTCAAATAATTCATATTTGTTGAATCTTCCAGATTTCTTTTCATTGTTTGCATTATCTATTATTTCTTCAAGTAATTCTTTTAAATTTTCCCTATTTTTTGAAGTAAATGGGATGTGGCTGTATTTTTTAACAAATGGCTCAAAATCTTTTGCTTCTTCAATATTATGTTCAGAAAAGATTTTTCTAAATATCCTAAATAGTGCATAAGGTTGTTTAATTGTAAAAATAGTGTCTACTTCTGTCATATTACTACTGTTAGATAAGAAATATTTAAAAATGTTGCTTATTTATACCTCGTTATGGAGATAGAACATGGCAGTTTAAGGGTTATTACTCATATTAAGCCAGATGCAACTTTAGAAGGAAGACTAAATTCTTATACTGATGTGTGTGTTTGGAAGATTGATAAGAAACAGAATCGTTTAGTTGATCCAAAATTAAGAACATTAGTTGTTCCTAGGAGGTTTCCAACTAAGCATTATAGGGGGAGTCAGTTAGACCAAAAAGAAGAACACATTATACGAAGAATGGACCTGGTAAGAGATACTGTCAAGAAAGATTATGAAGAAATTTTAGATAAGAAACATGAACAATTGCAGAAATATAAAAAACACACTTCAAAAGGGGCCCAGAAGATTCTTTATGAGCTTGGATTATTGGAGAAATCAATCAAAGAATTGCCAGAAACTATAAGTTTTTTTGGACCTGATAAAAATCAGGGAAGATTTGTTTTTACTATTGAAACCCCTCATTTAGATACTGATCAATTATCTTTGTTAAATCCGTTTTATCAACATAATGAAAGATTTACAAAGACAACTGATTTAGTTGAAAGAACTCTTGGAGGAAATTTTAATCAGCTTTTCTTTTTGAATGAAAAGGTTGCTGATATGGAGGTAATTACAGAAGGTCTTCCTACAACTTATTTTTTTCAATCAAAAGAGTTTCCTAATTCTGTAAGAAATTATTTTAGAAAAGTACCTATAGATACCTTACTTAATAGTACTGGATTAGCGATAGATTTTGAGACTACTGAATGGAGGCATGCACAAATAACTGAAGAAGATAAATCTTTGAGTATTGAGGAATTGATTGAGAGTTATCATTTGGATGATTCATTTTCTTCTTTGACAAAACAAGAATTATTAGATAAAGTTGAAAGTGCAAAAGATTCATCAAGAAATGAGAGAATTGTTACTGCAACATTATGTGATGTTAATAATGGAGATTATTTTGTTGTTTCTACTCTTCCATTATCTAAATCGATTGATGTTAAGTTTCCTGGAAAAGATGTGATGATAAATCCAGAACTATATCAAGTGAAAAATCAAATAGATCTGATAGAGAAAGTTAATGAGATAATAAAGGAGATTCAACCATTATATATGTTTGGCCATAAACATACTGATTTTGATTATAGGATTGCCCAGGAATTGGCTGGAAACTTTAAGATAGGGGTTGGTGGAGAGAAGCCAGAATATTTGTGGGGATTACCAAACAAATTCATGCAAGTAAGGATTGCTCCTGGGAGGTTAGATATTGAACCTTCAAGTTATTATCAACATTATTCTTGGATAAGGAACAATAAACTTGATACTGTATTTGAGGATATAATTGGGTTAGTGGATAAAAAAGCGTTTAATCATAAACAGCTTGAGGAAGCAATACGTTCAATTGAATCAGGTAAAAGAATCAGCAATAAAAAAAGAGAACTTGCTGATAAAATAAATTCATACGCAATGAGGGATTCTATCAAATCTCATATCATTTGCTCTTCATTATTAAGGGAGGTATTGGAAACTGCTTATTTATTCAATACAACCCCTGTGAGGGCATGCACAACTTCAAAGAAAACATTGACAGAAGAATATTGGACACAGAAGAGTCTTGATAATGCAGGAACTTTCTTGTATAAAGATCCACAGCGCGAGTTTATTAGTGTTACACCCATATTGAAAAAATTGTACAGAGGAAATAAGGATATTTCTTGGAAGAATTTTAAAATTGAAGATTTCCAGGAAAGATTGATTAAACATCATTCCGGTAAGATTCCTGTAAAAAAGGGAATGGTTGATGGAAAATTGATATTCTTTCATCCGCATGTTGAAGCATTGAAAGATTTTTTTCTTGATGATAATGATGCTAAACGAGTCTATAATTCTAAATTTGGGAAGGATAAGAAGAAAAAAATAAGACAATATAAGGCATTGGAAGCAGTAATTGAATATCCTTTCTTTAAGATTGTGGATTATTCAAGAAATAAACTCGTTGATACTAGTAATGGTGAAAAGGATTCTTTAGAGAAGAGATTTAGTGCAGAATTCAGGTTAGGTTTTAGTGGACATAATCTAAGAGATTATCATAATAATATTGTTAGTTTTTATAAGAGTTTGGCAAGAGGTTTGGCAAGTGAAAATGTTGTAAATCATCAAGGAAGTTTTTATGTTTTACAAAATAGTGATACAATTGATGAATTTTGTAAAAAGATAGAACAATATAATTTTGGAACTGTTCTTGGAGATGTTACTGCCTTATCAATAAGAAAGGGAGTGTTTGGATTATCATTAGATGGGCAGTTATTGGTTTATGGATTGGCGGATCCTAAAAGTAATAAAGGAGAAAAGAATATTTTAGCAAAGGAATTAATTGGAGAAATCTTAAAAGGAACATTAATTGATAAAAATGTTGATAGAGTTCTTAAGACAGTGAGGGATGTTTCTTATGATATCCAAAATGGATTGATTGAAGATGAAAAACTGGTTTATGAAAGGGAAGTCAAAAGACATTTTACTGATTATTCTGATATGGCAACACAACCTTATATCTCATTATTAGTTGAACAACAACTAAGAGAGGGGGAAATTTTGAGGTATTATAAAGACAGTTCGCAATTATTGGAAGATTTATTTGGTGTCAGGGTTAATGGTGATGATTATGAATTGGTTAATGGTAGTTTAGTAAGGGGGATGATTGAAGCAACTGTTCCTATTGTTAAGAGATTTAATCAGAAAGATAACGATTTTGTTAAAGATACTCTTGGAAATATTTTAATTGGAAGGGCAGATGATAAAGAAATAGATAATTTAATTTCTATTTATGAAAATTAATTTTTTTGATATTTATTTGTGTAATATTTTACTAATTCTGAGAAAATCTTTCCAACTGTACTTGGTTTGTATGGTTGTATATCTTGTTTTTCTCCTTGGCCAAATCTTTCTGGGAAGTATTCTCCCATAAGTTCTTTTTTTATATCTGTATCTGCAGACCAATCTATATTATTAATATATTCAGATTCTTCAATGAAGTTTAATTCATTAGTTATTTTTAGTTTTTCTTCTAAATTTGATTTTTTATCTTTTTGGAATATTAATTCAGCATGTCCTTGATCATATAAGTCAGTATCTTCAGGTTCTAAACCTAATTTATTACATAAAGTCATGTATTCAAGAGCATTTCTTCCAGAGAAAGCATCTAATCTTTTTTCTTCTAAGTCTTCAATATCTTTTAGATATTTGTTCTCCATAGTACTAATCCCCCTACAATTTTATATAAACTTTTCTATTTCTTACTACGTTTAGGTAATAACCATGTAACTTCTTTTTTTATGAATCTCCAAAATGGCTCAAAATAAATGGCCACAAAGAATAGTCCTACAAGCCAAATAACCACGTCATATGTTAATCTGTGCCAGTAATTGCAGACAAATCCTGGACTTGAACAGGTCAATAATAATCCAATCTCATCTACAACTAAACCAAGACCGAATCCTGTAAGGCCTGCAGCTATATTATGCAAATTTGGTCTATCGCTTACCAATGAAATCCAATTAGAAGCAAATAATAGTATGATTCCGTAATAGAAATGATGGATGTGGTATTGTCTTATGTATAAACTGGTTTCAGGGAACAAAATGACAACTGCTCTTGAAAGTCCGAAAGAAATCAGAAAAAAGACAAAGATTATGAATGGTGTTAATTTATTTCTTCTTATTATGTCCTCATATAAGAGAGATTTTAAGTCTTTTATATTCATTCTTTTATTAAAATTGCATTAACAGTTCCTTCTTGTCCTGGTCTGTTTGTTATTTTTGCCAGTCCCTTATCAGTTTCAATGATTGTTCCTTTTGTAAGAATATTTCGCCTGATAAAGTGTCTGTTTGCTGGACTTTCTTTAACTGTTATAATTTTTGCTTTTAAGTTTTTATTTTTAACCTTTAAATTTACAGATTCAGCATGTAATAATGATATTTTTGACTTTCCGCCTTTCATCTTTTTTACTTTTGTTTGAGTCTTTCCTATCTTTGTAGAAGTTGGTGAACTACCAGTTTCATATATCCTTTTCTTTCTATATGCCTTGTATCTTCCACCAGATATACTTCTTTTTGGTCTAGTTTGTATTAATGCCATAGATGCATGGGGTTTTGATTTATTTAAAAAGATTTCGGTAAAACAGGAACATATGTTTTGCCTTAATCTTTTCAGTAGTTTTTCTTCGCTCAACGACTATAAAGTTTTCCTCATTTTTAGTAAGATTTATATACTAAATCCAACTTTTTCCCTATTAATTTATTTAATTTATTATTAGGGGGTTTTATAATGGAAATGTCAAGACCATTGGACACATTGAACAATGCAAGGAATAAAAGAGTTATAGTAGAGTTGAAGAACGGAAAACAGTTTGTTGGTGTATTGAAAGCATTTGATATACATATAAATACAGTGTTAGATGAAGCAGAAGAAAGGGAGAATGGAGAGCAAAAGAGGAAATTAGGAACTATTTTCTTACGTGGAGATACCATCATTCTGATTTCATTAGCTGATTAATTAGGAGAGTATAATGTCAAAAGGAACACCTTCTATGGGGAAAAAGTCTGGTAAAAAGACCCATATTGTTTGCAGGAGATGTGGTAAGAGAACTTATCATGTGAGAAAGAAGAGATGCAGTAGCTGTGGATATGGAAGAAGTTCTAAATTAAGAAGATATAGTTGGCAGAAAAAGTAATTCTTTAGAAAGATTTTTATATGGAAGATTGACTTTCTTAGTCTTATGCCCTTACTGGGCAAGGAGATTTTTCGCGGGACAAGAAGACTCAACAAGAAGAGCATACTCTTCAAGATTTCCAAACAATGTTTGTAAACAAAACGTCTTCTAGCCGCCACAAAAATTTTCAATTTTTGCGGGAATGCCGGAGTGGTCAAACGGGACAGGCTTAGGACCTGTTAGCTTAGTGCTTACGTGGGTTCGAATCCCCCTTCCCGCATCATTCTTGAGGGTTAATGCGTGTTCTACAAATGTATAAAAAAGAAATAACTTTATATAAGGAATAATACTTTGAGTAGATTATGGGAGATAAAACTAAAACCGATTTAACTAACTATTCTTTATATAATATATTAAAGGATACAAAACACTTAGATACTATTTCAACTTGTGAGTATATTAGTAGTCTTGTTATGAATATGAAATGGTATTATGAAAAACAAGAATCAGAATCTAAAGATATATTAAAACCATCATATTCTTCCGACTTAGTCAATAAATAAACTTAATTAAAATAGGTTCTAAACAATTAACGATCCTTTCCGCATATACCCTTTAGTATCATGCAGTGTTCTAATTTGCGTTAATTTTATATATGATGAGTGAAAAAGAAATAAATATGGTAAAAGAAAAACCTACAAGTTTTGAAGAATTTTCTAAAAGTAGAAAAGGTTCTGGTAGAAGTTCTGGTAGAAGTTCTGGTAGAAGTTCTGGTAGGAGTTACGGAAGGAGTTCTGATAGGAGTTCTGATAGGAGTTCTGATAGGGGTTCTGGTAGGAGTTCTGGTAGTAGTTACGGAAGGAGTTCTGATAGGAGTTCTGATAGGGGTTCTGGTAGGAGTTATGGAAGGAGTTCTGATAGGGGTTCTGGTAGGAGTTTTGATCGCAACAGAGGAAGCAGACAAAATGTTGAAATGACCCAAGTTACTTGTTCCACTTGTAAAGCTAAATGTGAAGTTCCTTTCAAACCAACATCTTCTAAACCAGTATATTGTAATGATTGTTTTATCAAAAAAGGTAGCCAAGGCAAGGTTTCTAAAGAAGATTTAGATGCAATTAATGAAAAACTTGACAAAATAATGAAATTATTAGAAAAGAAAGAAGAAAAGAAAGAAGAAAAGAAAGAAGAAAAGAAAGAAGAAAAGAAAGAAAAAAAGAAAGCCAAGAAATCAATTAAATCGAAAGATTAAAGAGTTCTAATTATTAAATTAGTATATTATATGTGATGGGGAGATAAATTTATATATTCTAAAATTATCTTTTATATTATGTGCTTTAAAAATCTTAATAAATGGTTTGAGAGCAGAATGAAAAGGGTGGGTAAGTTCTCAATGTTGCAATGGGCCATATTAAAGACTTCCATTATCTTTTTTGGTATACTTATTGGTGCTTATTTATCTGATTGGGTTTTACAATATCAAATGATCTTTTGGATTGTTTTTATTGTTGGTTATATATATATTTTGAGTATAGTCTTGCCTAAGAAATAGAAATTATTTCAATTTATAATTCTTCTTTTAAAGATGAAGAGTATTCTTGTTTAATGTATTTTTGATTATTTAAGTTTTCTTTTATTAATTCTATGTCTGTTTTTACACTTTTCATAATCTCATTAATAAATTTATAGCTTGGATTAGATAAAGTGTTTAATTCTTCAAATCTTTTTTCTAATTCTTTAGTCATGTCTAGCCTGTGAATTATGTTTCATTTAAAAAGCTATTTTTTTTATCTATTAGTTAATTTAAAACAAAGAAATCTAGTGATATTTATCAAAGATTGTTACATTAAAAGTATTCCTTTTTATATCATAATTATATATTTTATATCTTGCACGATACATATTAAATGTTTTAGGAGGAAGATCATTATTGTATTTTATTAAATTAGACCAACTTATTTTGAATAAATCAAACATTTCATTTTTTATTTTTATTACTTCTTTTTGATATTTTGTAAATTCACCCAAGAATAATCTTCCATTATTTAACTTTAATTTTAATGCAGAATACTCTCCAAATTTGTTATCAGATTCCTCAAAATTATTTCTTATTAAATTAAGTTTATCTTCTAATGTGCTGTTATCTTCTAATGCGTTTTCTCTTTCCATCATCTGTCTCTTGTAACTATGAAGTATAGATTCATCTTGATAGTGTTTCATATGTTCCCCCACCTCAATTACATTATTTGATAAATTATGGT
>JAHWIG010000039.1 GCA_019322735.1 Candidatus Woesearchaeota archaeon
AAACGACATCCACACAACTTTGATAATGCTAATCAAATTCTTGAAGATATGAGCTTTGTTTCAACACAACTTAAAGGTAGATTAAGACCACAAAGAGAGTATAGGATGGAGAAAGTACTGATGAAGGAAGCGGTATTTCCAAAAAAACTGATAATTTCTTAGAGTCAATCCTTAACGAAGAAGAATAACTTTGTTTTGAATTAGAGATGTTTAAGTGATTATTTATTACGGGAAAGAACAAAGGTTTTAAACCAATTATTTGAGTAAAATATATGGGTAAACGACATCCACACAACTTTGATAATGCTAATCAAATTCTTGAAGATATGAGCTTTGTTTCAACACAACTTAAAGGTAGATTAAGACCACAAAGAGAGTATAGGATGGAGAAAGTACTGATGAAGGAAGCGGTATTTCCAAAAGATACATATACCTTGGAAATTAGATCAGAAATACCTTTTGATAAGTTACCTTGGCCATTAAATAGGGTCGTGAATGAAGAGAGTAACGGGGCGGATACTATCCCAGATTCTAATCCCGAAATGGTTATTATTGAATTAAATTTAGGGATAGAATACAATTTCCAGAATCAATTATCTGTTGAGCAGAGTGTTTATGAAGAATCATCAAGTCTTGTTTCTAATTTTAACGGGCATTGTTTTTGGAGTTCTGGTCGGACTGATAAAGTCGAAACTAGAGAATTTGAATCAACAGAATTTACTAACTTTGAAGAAGGTTTAAAGGGTATATTATTAAGTACAGACAATCCAGAATTATATGCTCCAATTATTGATTGTTTAGATTCAAGAGACAAAGCAGAATAAAAACTTATTTAGTTATATTAAGCGTTATTAAATATATGAAAAAGAAAGGCGCATATCACTTAATGCTCTCTGTTAGCAATGGAAAAAAATCTAAATTGTTCTATAACTCATTATTTAAATTACTTAATTGGAAAACAGTTTATGAAATCTGCAGGTTATTCTGATGGAAAATTTACTTTATGGATTGTTCCGTCTGAAAATAAAAAACAAAAGAAACATAACTTTAAATCTGTTGGATTTCATCATTTTGCTATAAGAGTTGAAACAAAGAAAGATGTTGATAAGGCTCATAACTGGTGTAAAAAGCAAAAAATTATGATTATTGATTCCCCTTCAAAATATCCAGAATATTCTAAAAATTACTATGCAACATTTTTCCTTGATCCAGATGGAATGAAAATAGAAATTGTATATACTTGAATTAGAGATGTTTAAGTAAAAAGCAACGGTTTTAAACCAATTATTAGGGGTTAAACTATGACGAGAAGAGACTGGTCTTGGTTAAATGAAGAAACTGCTAGCGAACATTATTTAGAATATTTTAAAGGTATGGGTAGAACAGAGTTACATAAAGAAGATGGGGGATTTTATCAGGCACTTCAAAAAAGAGATTTGGTGCATATTTTGCCTGAGTCTAAACAAAGAGATTGGTCTTGGTTAAATGATGAAGAAAATCTTGAAGAATCTATTCAGAATTATATCACTGAAAATGGTCTTGAATGTTTAACTAGAACTCAAATACGGAAAGAAGATAGCTTGTTCTATCAATCATTAGTATATAGGAGATTATTGGATTATTTGCCCAGTATAAAACCTTCTGACCAAAGTATGGTAAGAGTTGACAAAGAATAATAGGTAAAAAGGTAATGGTTTTAATGAATAAATTTTAAGATTAGTTATGAGAAAGGCAATCAAACCAAGTCTCAAAGAAATAAAAACAGCGTTATGGAATTTTTGTAAAAAAAGGAAGCTTGATCCAAAAAAAGCAATACTAATTGCTGGAGGAGCCCTGTACCTTCACGGCCTTAAAGACAGCATGAATGACATAGATGCTGTAATTCCAGAGATACCTAAAATATATGAAGGTTATGAAGGAATATTTGAGATGGAT
>JAHWIG010000018.1 GCA_019322735.1 Candidatus Woesearchaeota archaeon
GTTCCTGTCTATGTTAATCTTAAAAATATTGAAGTTGGAGAACATAATATTGAGATTGTTTTAAATTATGAAGGTGAATCTTCTTTTTTAATTGATAAAATTAATGTTTTGGAACCTCCAAAAGAAATAGATTGGATGCGTATTGGATTGATGAGTGTTATTGCCATATTATTGATATCTTTACTTTATTTATGGATTATAACCTTTAAGAAAAAGAAATAATCAAAAATTATTTAAAGAAATTAAGTATTAGATGATTAAAAAGACAAAGGTGATTATGTGAAAGTAAAAATTTTACTATTATTATTATGTGTTGTGGCTTTTTCTCCAGTAGCTGATGCTTTTAGTTTAGGTGATATTGTTGAGTTCTTTGGAGATGTATTTGGGCCTGCAGATGTAACTGGTATGGTTATTGATGCCAATTGTGGTGGATTTAGACAAAAAGCTTGTAATTCAAAAAATGGAGAGACTTGTCCAAAAGGAAAAGGACAACAAGTTTGTACTGCTACTTGTGGGGATAGTATAATCTCAACAGGTTCAAAAGAAACCTGTGATGATGGTAATTCTAATAGTGGTGATGGGTGTTCTAATAAATGTGTTGTGGAGAGTGGTTATTCCTGTTCTGGGAAACCAAGTAATTGTTCAACAACTTGTGGAGATGGTATTACTGCTGGAACAGAAACATGTGATGATAATGGTACCACAACTGAAACATGTGGGGATGGTGATGTAAATGATGGTACTTTTTGTAATGCGGATTGTTCTTCTTCTCTTTCATTAACTGAAGAATGTGATGATGGTGGAAGTAATTCAAATACTGGTGCATGTAAGGCAGATTGTACAGATTACAGTGGTGGTGATGGGTATTGTTATGCTGCACAAGAAGATTGTGGTTTAAGTAATTATAACAGACTAGATTGCGGAAAATGTAATATATATGAAAAAGAACCAGATGTAACTATCAGTGGGGTTACTAGTACAATAGATGCAGGGGCAAGTGATATTACTATAACTATAACCAATGCTACTTCCTGTTTTTATACTTTATATGAATTTAAAGTTACTGGTGCAGGAAGAAGAGCAAGAGAACAACTTGAAGAATTAAGAGCTGATATATCTTTGTCATGCGATAATCCTTCTGAGAGAATAAATGAAGTCATAGATTATCTTTCAGGTGGGGTTAATTATACGATAGAAATAAGTGCAGTTAATAATGCGGGTGTAATTACCAAGAAATTTCCAACTAACTTTGAAATAACTGGGCAAAGAACCATTCGTATAAGAAATCTTGATCCGAGGCAGTTCTATACTGATATAAAAATACCAAAGCCAGAAGTAAAAGTAGCAGGAACTCCAACTTCCTGTAGATGGACATTGAAAGGTTGTGATGTGTATATAACATATACTTGCGGTACAGGATGGGTAGAAGTTGATATGGTTGATAGTCTAGAAAGCTGTCTTGATGATGGTGTAAATACATTTATTATAGAGGTAAATAGGGATGGAGAAATTGAAGATGTAAGAAGAGAATTCAATTATATAGAAACAACTGCACAGGTAGTAAGACTTTTAAAAAAGATCTCCGGTGTTAGGAGGCGTACAAGTGGTGGAGGTGGTACCCCACTTTATCCAGTACTAATTGGTCAAATTGGACCTGGTACAGAAAAGAAAATTCTTAATGCAAGCGAAAATGTCACCAGAGCCCTTTTTGCACTTACATTAAGTACAAAGAGGTTGGGAAAAGTTCCTGGAGTGGTATGGAAAAAGATGGTTGATTCAATAGCAAATTCTCAACAGGTTCAAATTACTTTGGGAGCTTTAAAGGTTGCAAACATTACTAGGTCTACATTCGCTGCAGTGCCTGCTGCACAGATAACTGCATTTGGATTAGATTCAGTTGTTGAGGTATTTGAATCTGAATTAAATTCTGATAATGAGTATACTATTAATAAACATCCAGTACCTCATAGAGTTAAGGTCAATGTGAAGGATAATGATACTAATGTAGTTATTGTAACTCTCTATAGTAACCCTATTGAGGTTGAACTCCGTGCAGGAGAATGTAAGGCTGTAGATATCAATGAAGATGAATATGAAGATTTAATTGTGTGTTATGATGAAGAATATGGAGTTACTATCAACAATATTGTAGAAATTGATGATACCTTAGAATCGCCAATAGATGAAGATAAAACAATAATAAGTACAATTACATATTCAACAGTCAATGAGTATATTGTTACAATTGATAGGGATGCGTTGGAAAGAGAAATACTAGAAAAAGTACCTAACAAAGAACAAATTGAGAAAGAGATATTAAAAAAGTATTCTCCTGTTTTGATTATAATTACATTGATGCTTCTTTATGTCATATTTGTGTCTTCATTTTCTTTAGAGAATGATATGAGAAAGACAATGAAGAAGAAATAATTCTATTTCAGTAAATTTTATATAACCAAAGAGCAATGAAGAAGCTATGTATGGAAAAAAGGAGGTTTCATCTGCTACTATACTTACATTAGTTCTACTATTACTTGTTTTTCTGTCCATACAATCATTAGTTAATTATGAGGTTGGTCAAGTTGGAAGGAATTTGGTAGGTAAAGCCACAGGAATTGGTTCAGGTCAAGTAAGTATATGTATAAATAACCAACCAACAATAAATATTAGTAGTTGTACTAATAACATTACTGCTGGAGAAATTTATTATTGTAATGTGACTGCAAAAGATTTAGATAATAATTCTTTAGCGTTTTCTGATGATACTGCATTATTTAATATAAATACTTTAACTGGTGAAATTAATTTTACTCCGACTAATGCAAATAGTGGAACTTATAATTTATTTATTACTGTTCAAGATAATAGGAGTTGTAGTAATAGCCAAAATTCTGATAATTTTAGTTTAACTATATCTGAAGTGGAAGAAGAAACTGAAGAAGAAACACCACCAGCTCCGCCTCCAACCCCTAGCGGTGGTGGTAGAGGTGCAGCGCCTTCAATTCCTGGTTTTAATATTGATTATGAAGAATTAAGTGTATTGATTAAGGTTGATAGGACAACAGAAAGGATAATTAAGGTGAGCAATACTGGCGATATTTCTCTTGATTTCACTATAGATGTTGGAACTTTGGATGAATTTATTGATGTTTCTGAAGCTGCATTTAGTCTTGTTTCTGGAGAATCAAAATATGTTACTCTTTACTTTAATTCCCTTGGTAAACCAGCTGGATTGTACAATGGGGAGATACTCTTTAAAGGTGGATCTTTAGAACTTACCTTGCCAATTGTGATAGAAATCGAGTCTCTTGAAACTGTATTGGATGTTAAAATAGAGATTCCTGAGAATTTTAAGGAAGTAGTTCCTGGTGAAGATGTATCTGCCAAGATATCCCTATTTAATCTTGGGGATGTCAGGCCAATAGATGTAATTGTTGATTATTTCATTAAGGATATGGAAGGAAATATTGTTGTTCAGTGGAGTGAAAATATTAGCATAACAGAGGGAAAATCTTTTATACGGAGTCCTACTTTACCAGCTGAGTTAGTTCCTGGAATGTATGTGTTTTATATGGAAATAAGGTATGGTGAAACAGTTGCTGTTAGCGGAAGTTTATTTGAAGTCAAGAAAGAAAAGAGGGTAGAGATGCCAGCAACCCTTGAAAATAAATTGATTGCTTTCCAAGTATGGCAGGCAGTTAAACGCACATATGGGGGTCCATTTATGGGATTGATGACCATTATGGTATTAATATTAGTTGGACTTACATTGAACCACTATAGGGCATTAAAGAGTATGCCAAGAGCTCATAAGATAAGAATAAAGGAGATACATGAACAATTACAGAAAGAAACACTGAAAGAACGCAAAAAGGAAAAGAAGAGAGAAATGTTGAAGAAGAAATTAGGTATAATAGAAGATGCTTATAGATTAAAGCATATAAGTAAAAAGGCATATGATAAAACTAAGAAAGATATCAAAGATGCTATTGATAAAATATAAAAAAAGGAAAAATTAATAAAGGATTTTAATTACAAACTTTAACATTAAGGTGATTGCATAATGCCAAAAGAAAAAAAAGGGAATGTTGTGCTGAAAGATGCGCTTTCTGATCTAGAAGAAGAGCTTTCTAATTTACGTAAACAAAAAACAGGATTAAGTAAACAATTAAAAAAGACTGGTAGCAATATTGTTGGAACTCAAGCAGAAGAAGAGAAATTGAGGAATCAAATAGCAAGATTGGTTGCAAAAGAAGGCATTCTTGGGAGAAAGAGAAATAGATTAAAAGAAAAATTAGATGATACAACAGAAAAGATATCTAAAGTAAAACATATTAAAGAAGAGTTGAGTGAAGTAGAAGGGGAAGAATAATTCTTATAATGGTTGAGTTTAGGGCAATTATTTTAATTGTTTTCTGTACTATATTTACATCTGTTGGGCAGCTATTATGGAAATTTGGGGCTAATAGGTTACAGCTTGATTTCTTTTCATTAATTACTAATTATCCCTTGATATTGGGATTTGTTTCATATGCAATAGGAACTGTGTTGTTATTGAGTGCATTAAAATTAGGAGACCTATCTGTTCTGTATCCATTTATCTCATTGAGTTTTATCTGGGTGAGTATGCTTTCACTTACTTTTTTAGGAGAGATTATGACAAGTTTGAAATGGATTGCGATAATATTAATCATTATGGGCGTTTCTTTAATTGGTTTGGGTGGTAAAAGTGGCAACTGAATTGGGATTAGTAGGATTGGTTGTTTTTGCAACCTTTATTGGATCTGTAGGATCGGTGTATTTGAAAAAGGCTGCAAAATACTTTAAATTTAGTTTTAAGGGAATATTTAATTTTAATATGATCTTTGGAATCTTTATGTATTTCTTGGCAACATTGATATTTATTGCTGCTTTAAGAAAAGGAAATCTCAATGTGTTATATCCAATAACATCTGTTAGTTATATATGGGTTTCATTATTATCTGTCCGATTTTTAAAAGAAAAGATGAATTATCTTAAATGGGGCGGAATTTCTCTAATTATATTAGGCGTTATTGCCATTACTCTGTAAAAAAGATTTAAATACCATCACTTTTTTAGTTTCATAATGAGAATACTAGCATTTACAGATATGCATGAAAGTTTGACTGCTTTGAATAGAATGAAAAAGCAGAGTAAGAAGGCAGATGTTATTGTTTGTTGCGGGGATATTTCTATTTTTGAAGGTGGATTGGAGTTTATGATGGAAGAATTATCAGCAATTAAGAAAGAGATCATAGTTGTTCACGGAAATCATGAAGATAAAAACAATATGAAGAAACTATGCAAGGCAAAAAATGTTCATTTTATTCATAAAAACAAGAAGAAAATAGGTGACGTATTATTTATCGGTTATGGTGGTGGCGGATTTAATTTTGAAGATCCTGAATTTGAGAAAATGACTAAGAAATTTGAGAAATGGATTAAAGATAGTGGGGCTAAGAAGATTGTTTTGGTTACACATGCCCCCCCCTATAGAACAAAGCTTGATAACCTATATGGTGAGAGTGTTGGTAATATATCCTTTAGGAAATTTCTGGTTAAAGGTAAGGTTGATTTAATGCTGTGCGGGCATCTGCATGAGAACTTTAATAAGAAGGATAAGTTGAAGAATACTATAATTGTGAATCCAGGACCGAGTGCCAAAATAATAACTATCTGAGGTATTTCTTTAATAAGATGTATGATGAGGGTATAATCATTAATATGCACAAATATTGTCCAACGCTTAATCCAAGATAGTAGTTTGGTGAAAATCTAAAGAATTCTATAAAGAATCTGAACAACCCATAGAAAAAGATAAATTGCCAAAATAAGAATCCTGGTTTTCTATGTTTATTTAATTGGGAGGATAAGATGAAGAATATTGCAAGATTCTTTAATGCCTCATATATCTGAGAAGGATGACGGTAGCCGGGAACATTCTGGAATTTTACTGCCCAAGAAACATTAGTTATATGGCCGTATAATTCTCCATTGATGAAATTTGCTATTCTTCCAAAGAATAAGAAGATTGCTGCTGGAATAACTATCATATCTGCTAAAGTATAGAATTTTATTTTTTCTTTTTTTGAGAAGAGATATAATACAATGACTAAAGAAATTAATGCGCCATGGAATGACATTCCACCATTCCAGATTGCAAATATCTCTAAAGGGTTACTTAAATAATATTTTAGATTATAGAACAGGATATAAAATAATCTTCCACCAAGAATCACCCCAATAATCAAATAAAATAATAAATCATGTAATTGATCTTGTGAAAGCTTTATCTTTTTCTTATTTACCATATAATTAAGATAAAAAAAGGTTGCAATAAATCCAAGAACATATACTAATCCATAATAACGGATTTCTAATGGGCCAAGTTGGAGCAATGTTGGATTTATGTTGTGTATAAACATTATGATTTAAAGATTGGTTTTCCCGGAACAAAATGGTGGCCTATGCAGCGAGCTTCATAATTATCTGTTGCACCTATTAATTTTATTGGACTATCATATGGGGCGGGCTTTCCATCAATATTCCTCTGAGTTCTTTCTGCTGTTTCTCCACAGTTTGTTCCATTTAACGCATAGGTGCAGATTGAAGATAATCTCTCAGAAAGGTTTGCCTTTGCCATTAATTCACCCATATGTCTATCTGAGTCATGAAAATGAAAGGGTTCTCCACGAAAATCAAGATCAAGTCCTGCGAAAATGGCTTTCATGCCTTCATCTCTTAAGTAAACTCCAAAGTCAATTATTTCAGAATTAAAAAATTGGGTTTCATCAATAACTATGGTATTTGTCTCTTTTAATATCTTTTTTTCTATCTCTGATATTGAAGTAATGGGTTCTGCAGGAATAAATAATTTATCGTGGGAGGCAATATCATTTTTACTATATCTATTATCTTCTCCATACTTGAAAGCCTGCACTTTTCTTTCTGCTATCAATTCTCTTCTTGTAAGTCTTATTAATTCAGAAGATTTCCCAGAATACATGGGCCCACATACTAGATGAAGATAACCTTTGCTTTTCATTTTAAAAAATTAAACAACACACCCAGGTGCTGATGGTGCAGTATTTGTAGTTGTGCTTGTTCTACTTAGAACATTTTCACAGCCAGGTAATCCAGGATTATAGCTGCAGAAGTTCTGTTTTACTGTTTCTGCATCAATGCCAGAGAATTGATATCTATTATTTGCAAACCATGTTGGGGATGATCCAATATTTAGATCATTTGTCAATTTTATATTTTCTCTTAATAGCTGTTTTCCTTCCTCTCCTTCTGCACATGTCTTAATTGCTTCTGTGCTGATTCCATTTTTTGACGCGCAGGATTCCCATGTTGAGCCAATATTCTGATAATTATCAGTCTGACACCAGATATAATCCATGAACTTGTTTGGATAGTATTTCTCAATACATGACTGCCTGATGTTTCCATCGACTTCTGGCTGGCCGTGCAGGGATGAGAAAGTTCCGTCACCATTGTCATTTGCTATGAAATGTAGATCAAAATCGATATTTGGGAAATTCTCCAGGATTTCTTTCATTGCATTTTCTGCTTTTACTCCAAATGGGCATTGTGACATTACAAATAAATCCAGTTTTTGTGATTGTTCTTGTCTGCATACCACCTTAGATGAACATCCAGGATCATTGCAGTCAATTAGATTGTTGTTATCATCATCTATGTCATTATCACAAATCTCTGCGTTTGGATCAAATGTTGCACCTACTTTTAATGTTTGATATTCTCCTATCTGTTGTAGATATCCTTGAATATTTGAATATCCCTCTCCTTCTTTGACTGAATCATCAAATAATAATGAAGGTAGATATTTTAGATTTAATGATGCATAGAGATTAGTTCCCTCTCTTGAATTATAGTCTAATGTTGTTATTTTAAGTCCCGGGAATAGGCCCTTTAAACTTGAGATTAAACCGGATACATCGCATTCCTTGCATCTTCCATCTGTAAGTACTGTTAATGATACTTCTTTTGATTTTGGGAGGTCTGAGCATGCTGCAGGAGCATCTGAGAACTCATTACAGATAGATCTCATGAAATCTGATGTTGTTCTTCCCCCCCCATAGCTCTGTCCATTTAAGTAAATTGTTGGGGAACCTGTTGCACCAATTTGATTTGTCTTTTTTGCTGAAACTGAAAGAAGCTGTTTTCCTTCATCCCCTTCATAACATGTCTTTATTTTTTTAACATCTAAATCATTATCTTTTGCGCACTGCTCCCAATTACCAGGAATAGATTTTGCATTCTTGTTTTGGCAGACTATCATACTCATATAATTCTCTGGATTGTATTTCATTGCACATAATTGGACAATGTTTCCTAGAACTTCTGGCTGGCCGTGCAGGGCTGAGAACTGTCCATTTCCAAGATCAGTTGCTATGTAATTTATGTTGAAATCAACATTATTTCCAAGTTTCTGCAATACTGGGTAAACAGCATCTTCTACTTGAGTTCCATAAGGACATTGTGACATTACATAAAAATCAAGAGTTACTATCTCTGATGATGTTGATTTTTCGAATATTATTGCAGGGGCAGTTAATTTAGGGAATACCCTAAAACCCTGAGTAATTACTGATAAGATTAAAATGGCTATGAAAAGTATGATAAGTGGTTTTCGATAATTAGATAGTTTTAAATCTGATTTTTTAGCCATAGTTCCCCCATCATATATCAAGGATTAAAATGATGTTATATATAAATATTACCATATCATCAAAGAATTTAAATAGTGTTCAGATTTTTTTATTAAGATGGATGTTAAAGATGCTCTTGTAATACTTGAGAAAGACAAGGAGTTCAAAGATTGGCGGGATAAAAATAAAGAATTCTTTCTTACAAATGCTTTTATCATGATTCAAGGTAGTGATAAGATTAATAAGATTCAGATAGGTTATTTCAACAAAAAAGAAGATAAGATAACCAGTTTCATTGTGGATAAAGAAAAGATAGAGATGTTTAGTGATAAAATATTCAAAGAGCCTGATGCAAAAGTTGAGAAGATTGATATTAAGAATGTTAGAATTAGTATTAAAGAAGCTTTAAAAGAAGCAAATAAAGCACAGAAGAAGTATTATGCAAATGCTGTTTCTACCAAAAAGATACTGCTTTTGCAGAATCAAGGTAAAGGAGATATATGGAATATCACATTTATTACGAATTCTTTGGAAATTTTACATTTCAATATTGATTGCAAGAAGGGAGGACTATTGATGCATGAAAAAACATCTTTATTACAGGTTAGAAGTAACTAAAAATAATTTCTCGACGAGCTTTATTTAGTGTAGTATATATCTTTTGATAGTATGTTTTTAACATCGTAATTAAAGTTCAACATTATTTAAATAAGGGTAGGTGTTGTTTATCTTTTGAGAAGAAGCCCAATGGGGATTGAGTTAAAGAGGTAAAAAGTAAAATGGATATAAGCTATGAAACAATAAAAAAGAACAAGACCCTGGCAGACTTCTTCGATGATTCTGATTATGAAGAAGATTATATAATAGATTAGCTGCGTTTGGTGTTTTCTTGTCCTATAAATAGGAATATTTTTAAATTTAGAGTTCTATTTCTCTGTTATTATGTTTGGGGGGGGGAATCATGCAGGTATATATCAGTGATATTTTGTTGGTATCTAGTCTAAAAGGTAGAGAGAGTTATGTGCTTGTTCATTTTGCAGGTTCTGATTTTAAATATCCTTATTTTAAGAATAAACAGATATTTGATTTTAGAAAGGAATTTCAAAGTGATATCAAGGATGTTAAGGATCAAATAAGGGAATATGTAGGTATTGCGGGGGGCGTTGTTTTTTGTGGCGGAGAGCCTTGTCTGCAAAGACAAGCATTGCAGAATTTAGCTAAATGGTGCAAGAAGCTTGGATTTAAGGTTGTGTTGAAAACAAATGGTGGAAGTCCTGTTGTATTGCATTCTCTAATAAAGAATGGATTAATTGATAAGGTTAGAATAGAATTTATGTCTCCATTGCAATCAGGATTATTTAGTAGGGTAACTAGATCAAGTACATTCTTTAAGGAAAATAAAGAAGTAATGAATAATTTCAAGAAGAGTTTAGATATTGTCAGGAGGAATGATGATAAAATAGGTGTTGTATTTAGAACTGTTATTGTTCCTGGGTTGATGTATAAGAAAGAGGATGTGATAGATATTGCGAAAAATATTAAGGGGGTTGAGGGTATTTGGGTGTTAGAGCAGTTTAGTAATGAAGATGTGGATGGTGCTTTTGGAAGTATAATGAAACCATCTGTAAAGTTTTTGAAGAACTTAAGGGATATATGTTTAAAGAAATATCCCAATCTTAGGATACAGGTTTCTGCTTACTGAGGAAATCTTTGTATATTTTTATTGCTTGATTTTCTGTTTCTTTTATGGATATGCCTGCATCAAGGTAGATAACTTTTGTCCCTTGTTTTTGAAATAATTGTTTTAATTCTTTACTTTCGTATACTGGCTTTAGTTTTAACTGGAAATTAATATTTTCAAAAATGCAATTATCTTTCTTTTTTCTTTTGCTTAATCTTGTGATGAGTTCTTCTGGATTCTTTATTGTTGGTATTATTAAAAGATTTGGTGAATTGTTTAAAGCTAATTGGTTTCCTTTTAATTTTAGTATATCTTCCATAGATAATCTGTCTTCTGATTGTGTTGTCTGATAGACCAAACTTGAGCATACTGATCTGTCTTGGATGATTGTTTTTCCATCTCTTAATGCTGGAATGATAATTTTATTATATAATTCATATCTATCTTCTGAGTATGCTTTTGCTGTTTGTAATGCAGAATAATTTGATTTATTCTTTATGATATTATGTCTTATGTTTAATCCTTTTTCTGTATATGTTGGTTCTGAGGAGATAATTACTTTAAATGGTTTCAATAGTCTGTAGTCTGGATGTATTTTGTTTAACTTCCAGAAATTATTAAGGTCAAATATTTTATTGTTTTTTTCGTATTCTTTTAATGTTGATATTATGACTCCTTTTCCTATTCCATCTAAACCATCTATTATTATGAAGTTTCCTTTGTAATGATGCATAATAGTTGTTAATGTTGTTTTGTTTATTAAATTTTTCTGAATGGATATATTTTCACGAAAGTTTTTTATATAACGGTGATTTAATGCTCAATAATGAAAAAGAGTGTGATATTTGTAGGACTATTATTAGTTCTTTCTAGTATTGTTTATTCTATAGAAATATCTTGGCCAGGTAATGTTCCATTTGGTAATGCTTTCCACGATAATCTTTATGTTAATGTTATTGCTAGTGCTGAAGGTGATGATATTATTGATATAAATGCCAGTCTTGATTTAGGTGAATGGGTCATTAGTGGAAATGGAAGTGGGCTGTATGGTTTAAATGTAGATGGACTCACAATAGGGGATATAATTATTGGCACAGATGAAGACGGAAACTTAGAAATAGAAGGTAATCTTATTATTGGGGATGCCTTGTTTGTAGGAGTCATAAATACGAGCATAATATATACAAATGAATTACATGCTTTTAATTTTGTGCGTTCTACCCAATATTGTAATTATGATGGAAGTTTATGTGTTGATCTGGAAGGTTTATCAGATACACCTGGATTGTTAGCTGTCTTAGGGGTAAGCGCTGACGCTAGTGGTTTTACTGAGGAGATAAGGATAGGAGGGGCACTTAATGTTGGAAATCCGCTCACTGTATGGGATGGAGAAAATTATATTGAATTGAATTCTGGTGGAGATTTTTATGCCATACAAAGTAATCAGAATGTGAGGATAAGTGGACCTAGTGCAGGGGATCTTACTGAATTAAA
>JAHWIG010000004.1 GCA_019322735.1 Candidatus Woesearchaeota archaeon
GTCTGATGTACTTAAACACTACAAAGAGCTACAGAGATCTGCCACTTAAACTTGCTGAGGAAATCTTTGTCAGCTTAAATGCCTTTATAATACCAGTACTTGGAACATGAGGACCTTTACATAGATCAATAAATTCTCCTTGCTCATAATATGAAATTTTCTCACCCTTCTCCACCTCATCAATTAGTTCTTTCTTATACTTATTTTCCTTAAACAATGATAATGCCTTTTTCTTGCTTACTTCATGTCTTTTAACAGTATAATCTTCATCAACAATCTTTTGCATTTCTTTCTCAATTTTGTTCAAATCAGAAGGAGTTAATGGTTTCATATCAATATCATAATAGAATCCACCTTCAATTGTTGGCCCAATTGTTAATTTTGATTTGGGAAATAATCTCAAAACAGCCTGTGCAAGGATATGAGCAGTAGAATGATGAAATAATTCTTTACCTTCATGAGTGTCAAAACTGATCAATTCTATCTCAGAATTCTTTGTTACATTTCTAGATAGATCAACTATAGAATCATTAAGTGTAGCAGCAAGAATATCTCGCATATTAAGTGATTCAACTATGTCAATTATAGTGATACCTTTCTTATACTTCTTTTTCTTTCCTTTAATGGTAACAGTTATTGTTGGCATTTACGTTTATCATTTGATTTTTTCTTTAAATATCTTTTGTTTTACTCCCTTTGATATAACTCTTTTTAGTTGAAAAGTTGAAGACTTGAAATATTTAAAGATTCAAAATCTTTTTAGTCGTTGAGCAAAGTGAGACTACTATAAAGATTCAAAATCTTTTTAGTCGTTGAGCAAAGTGAGACTACTATAAAGTTCCTCATAAAACATTGTTTTATGGAAAACTTTTTAAATTATCTTTGAATAAATCTTCTTATGGGGCTAAAAACACCATTAATTATTGTTAATTTTAAGACTTATAAATCTGCAACTGGAAGAAATGCAGAGCAACTAGCTAAGATATGCGAAAAAGTGGCAAAACAAACAAAAATCAACATCGCAGTTGCTGTCCAAGATGCAGATATTTATCGTGTTTCTCATACTGTAAAAATCCCCGTATTAAGTGAACATATGGATCCAATTGGTTATGGTGCACACACTGGTCATGTATTGCCTGAAGATATTAAGGCAAATGGTGCAAAAGGTAGTTTATTAAATCATTCAGAAGATCGCTTTGAGATAGATGATCTGGAAAAAAGTGTCAAGATGGCAAAAAAATTAAAGCTATTAACAATAGTATGCGCAAGCAGTGATGATGTTGCAGAATCTGTAGCAGCATTTAATCCAGATTTCATTGCTGTAGAACCCCCTGAATTAATAGGTGGGAATGTTTCAGTCAGCACAGCAAAGCCGCAAGTAATAACAAAAACAGTAGAAAAAGTGAATAAAATAGCCAAAATACCTGTTTTGTGCGGAGCAGGAATCAAGACAAGAAAAGATGTAGAGAAAGCAAAAGCTCTAGGCGCAAAAGGAATTTTAATCGCATCTGCAATAACCAAATCAAAGAATCCAGGAGCAGTATTGAAGGATCTTGCTCTTGGTTTTTCATAATAATGGATCCAGTAAAAAAAACAGTACAGAGCTATAATAAGTTTGCAAAGAATTATGTAGATTCTACTTTTGATAATATACTGCAGTATCAATTGACCCAGTTTACATCATTCCTTAAAGGAAAAAAAATATTGGATGCTGGAGCAGGTTCTGGCCGTGATTCTTCATATCTGAAAGAAGAAGACCTTATTGTAAATTCTATCGATATTTCTCCAGAAATTGCAAAAGAGGCAAAGAAAAAGACAAAAGTAAATGTAAAGGAGATGGACCTAAGAAAATTAGATTTCAAGGATAGTAGTTTTGATGGGATATGGTGTTGCGCATCATTTATTCATCTTCCAAAAAAAGATGCAGAAAAGGCATTAAAGGAATTTAACAGAGTATTAAAAGAACAAGGAATTATTTTTCTTGGATTAAAAGAAGGAACTTTTGAAGGGTTTGAGCCATCTGTCAATCTGAGAAGGGAAGAAGTTTTCATAAGTTATTATTCTCAGAAAGAGATTGAAGAACTGGTCAGAAATATGGACTTTGAGATTATAACTACATATATTGAACAAGATAATGAAGGTGCTTCTTGGATAAATCTATTTGCAAGAAAAACTTAATTTATTTCTACATATACTTTCTGAACATTTCCATATCTACTACCATCTTCCTTATTTACTATTACTTTAAATATATAAGTTCCAGAAATAGTCCTTACACCACCACTTTTTCTTGGAGCTTTTACAGGTAATCCCAATACCTTATTTTCATTCTTATTAATCCCATAAGGCCCAAAATTAGTAAGAATCCACTCATCTTCATCAACCATATCACTTATGTCTTCTCTGTTATTGCTGAATGCTTTCTCAAAATTCATATCTACTGTAAATTCTTGTGTATTCTCTGAATTAAATATGCCCAAGCCAAATACTATACTCTTACCGACTTTTGTCTTTTTATGATTAATAGGAATAGAAACAATCTCTCCTGTCGTCAATGCCTCCTCAATCTCACGTTGAGTTGATTCATCAACATCTGCCCGTATCTCCTCGGCCTTAGTCATTAGTTGAAATGTTAGCCGAATACCCATCCCAAATACAGAAAGAGCAATAATTAAAATAACTAGAAAATTTACAGATAACTGGATTGCTTTCTTGTTCATTGTATAATAAGAAAATAAAGAAATTACTTAATTACTTCATATTCCCTTATAATTATAGCCATGAAAATTACCAAAATCACTGCACCAACAACTGTAACTGTCATCCCTTGAGCAAATCCTGCAACATACATAGTATATAGGCCAAAACCCATCACAGCAAAACCAAGCAATAAGAACTTATCCAGCACAAGCTTCATGATTTCAAATTCTTCATGTTGTGTTAATCTTTTTTTTAATTTAGCCATTTTTTCACCTTATACATTCACATCAATTGTTAACTCAATACTTTCCCCGTCTGCACCAGCACTAACATCAACAGTACAGAAACAAGTTCCTTCTACTGCACTTGTACCTGCAATTATATTTATAGGAATTACCCTTACTTCTCCACCAGATACATCTATTGGAACATTCATCAATGCTTCAATTATTACTGTACCTGAATCTATATGACAGTTTAAATCACTTGACCCTAAGGTATTACAGATTATGTCTTCTATCTGAAATATTTTATTATTCTGTTCGTCATTCTTGAGCCCAATAAATATCTGTTCTTTCTCTCCTACCTTCACAGTTATTTTTGGTCGACTTAAACTAACTACTTTATTACTTTCTTTCATCTGCTCAATCATCTGTTTTTCTACCTCTCCAGAAACCTTAGTAAATTCTTTTGTCGCACCGCCAAAAATATTCCTCATGAAAGTTAAACCTAAACCCAACATAGTAATTGCAAGAATAAGTACAACGATGGCGTTAATTGACAAATTCAAAGAAGCCTTCTTTTTCATACGCTTCACCTCTCTTTTTATTATTTATTGAATATTAATTATTCTTTTCTATAATATCCTTATTTATAAAGTTTTCTATAATTATAAGGGATTAGTAGAGGAAACGCAATATATTTAAATATCAATCAGATTTGTTTAATAAAATGACTAAGAATATGTCTGCCCAAGATAGAGTATTTGAACTTTTATTTGAAGAGGATGAGATTACCTGGCAAACCATATTATTCAATCTAGTAACAAAAGAACAGATGGATCCATGGGATATTGATATTTCCTTACTTTCTAAAAGATTCATGGACATGATGAAGGAATTAAAAGAGATGGACTTTGGTGTTTCTGGAAAGATAATCTTGGCAGCAGCATTATTATTGAGATTAAAATCCACTAAATTAGTTGATGAAGACATCTTAGAACTGGATAGATTGATAGCCTCAACAGACGAAAGCGAGGATATTTATGGTGACATTATTGATTTTGAAGAAGCTCCGCCAGGAACATTTGAAGAGGATAAGCCAAGTCTTATACCAAGAACACCACAACCAAGAAAGAGGAAAGTATCTATCTATGATCTGGTTGACGCTTTAGAGAAAGCACTTGAAGTAAGAAAAAGACGGGTTGTTAGGAACATTCCTCCACAAAATATACAAATACCAGAAAAAACAGTTGACATAAGCTTAGTTATTGGATCAGTTTTTAGAAAGATAAAGGATTTCTTCTCAAAAGGAGATAGAAGGTTAACATTTAGCCATCTTACTCCCACCGACTCAAAAGATGATAAGGTTTATACATTCATCCCTTTATTACATTTAACAAATCAGAGAAAGATAAACCTTCATCAACAACAACATTTTGGTGATATTGAAGTTGAATTATTAAAGAAACAAGCAAAATCATAATGATAAAAGAAAAAGCAACACAGGGATATATGCAATTACAGATAATTGTTAATCAATTAAATCAATTGCAGGAACAGTTTAGGATGGTGGATAATCAATTAGCAGAATTAGAGATTATCAAGAACAGTATTGATGAATTAAAGGATATAAAGAAAGGTTCAGAGATACTTTCTCCAATAAGCAATGGAATCTTTGTCAAATCAGCACTTAAAGATAACAAGAACTTTATTGTCAACATAGGTGGTGGGGTAACTGTAACAAAAAACCAAGAGCAGTTAAGAGAATTCTTAAATAAACAGACAAATGAGATCAAAAAAATACAAACAGACCTGTTTACACAAATCCAGAGCTTAAATCTGCAGGCAGATTATCTCAAGAAAGAGATAAGCAAGTCTGTAATGTAGGTGGTTTATATGTTTAAATTTTTAAAAGAAAAATTAACCAAGGCAGTCTCTATATTTTCTAAAAAAGTAAAAGAAGAAACAGAGGAAGTTAAAGAAAAAGTAGAAAAGCCAAAAAAGGAAAAGAAATTAAAAGAGAAGATAGAAAAAAAATCTGTTAAGAAAGAAGAAAAACCGGCAAAAGTTGAAGAGAAAGAACCAGAAGAAGTTAAAGAGGCAGAATCTGAGCCTGAAGAAGAAGAAAAACAGGGATTTTTCTCAAAATTATTAAAGAAAAAAGAACCAGAAGAAAAAGAGAAAGTAAAAAAGCCAGGCTTATTAACAACAGGTTTATTGAAACTTTCTCTTTCTGAAAAGAAGTTTGATGAATTGTTCTGGAATCTGGAATTAATATTATTAGATAACAATGTTGCTGTTGAAGTGATTGAAAAGTTCAAGCAAGACCTTAAAGATGAACTATTAAGCAAAAAAATAAGTCCGTTTAAGGTTGATGTGTTAATTAAAGAAACTCTAAAGAAGAGCGTTGAAGATATATTTGATATTGAAGAAATTAATATTTTTTCTAAGATAAAGAAGGAAAAACCATATATTATTCTATTTGTCGGAGTTAATGGTAGTGGAAAGACAACAACATTAGCTAAATTAGCACATCTGCTAAAAAAGAAAGGGCTTAAATCAGTAATTGCAGCATGCGACACATTTAGGGCTGCAGCTTTACATCAACTTGAAGAGCACTGTAATAACCTTGATGTTAAATTAATCAAGCATGATTATGGTTCAGATGCAGCAGCTGTCGCTTTTGATGCAATTAAGCACGCAAAAGCCAAAAATCTTGATGTTGTTTTGATTGATACTGCTGGAAGATCACATTCAAATGTTAATCTGATGGATGAATTAAAGAAAGTAAACAGGGTATCAAATCCAAATTTAACAATATTTGTTGGAGATTCTTTGACCGGAAATGATGCTGTTGAACAAGCCAGAGCCTTTAATGAATCAATAGGAATAGATGCAGTGATACTGACAAAAGTCGATGTTGATGAAAAAGGGGGGGCAGCTATTTCTATTGGATATGTAACTGGAAAGCCCATCATATATATTGGCGCAGGTCAAGAATATAAGGACCTTAAAGAATTCGATAAAAACAGTATAATTGATTCTATTGGGTTAAATTAATATAACTACGTATTAGTAGTTACATAAACGAAAGCTTTATATATGCATCTGCCTATTTTTTACTTAAAATGGCCATTGAAGATACATTAAATCATTCTAAAAGAAAAAACTTAGTTCAAAGAATAAAAAACAAAGGAATTGCATACATAACTCCACTTATTTTGCTGGCAGGATGTAGCAAATATGATCAAGCATATCGTAATGATCATTATCAAATAAATCTAACCAATGACGGAAGACAGGGAGAAATAATTTCTCATGAAAAACCTGAATTTCTTGGAGTTCATTGGTCAGGAAGAGAACAAAAATTCTACTTTGATGTCAATCAAGATAGCATAGGTAAAATAATGGACATTCAGCCACAAAACATTGAGTTAAAGATGTACTGCGACGATAATAATCCAATTCCGTTTAATGAAGATTGCTATTTTTCACCAAATATGAACGTAATCCATAAGGAAAGAATAGAAGCAAAACAGAAATATTTGAGAAATGAATGGAATAAGTTCAAAGAAGTAATGGTAAGACAATTAAGAAATTAATTATCTATCTTTAAATTCTATCTTTTTATTATAATAAATTCCCTGATATAATTTAACAGGTCGCCATCTATCTATAACTAATTTAGCACCTAACCATTCAGCAAGTTCTTTTGGATTACCAATAGTTGCACTTAATCCAATTATCTGTGCATCAAGCATATCCCTCAACATTGTTATAAGTATCTCTAATGTAGGTCCCCTTCCAGGATCATTGATCAGATGAATCTCATCTATAATAATCACCTTTATATCCTCAATCCATTCTGTTTTATGCCTTATCAAGGAATCTAATTTTTCAGATGTTGATATTATTAGATCATACTTATACAAACCAGTATCAGAAGAATCTAAATCACCTATTGACAAAGCAACCTTAATTAATCCTTCATATCTCTTTTTGAATTCCTTATACTTTTCTGTTGCTAATGCCTTTAATGGAACAATATACACAGCCTTTCCTCCTTTCTCAAGAATCTGCTTAAGCATAGCAAACTCTGCTATCAGTGTCTTTCCAGAAGCTGTTGGAGTGCATACTAACAGATTATTTCCCTTAAATAACCCTTTCTTTATTGCCTTATCTTGAGATGGCCTTAATTCTTTTATCTCTTTGCTTAATATCTTATAAACTTCTTTCGGCAGATCTTTCTTAATATCTTTTAATAGCATATAAATATAAATTATTTTATGCTTTAAAAAACTTTATATACTAAAGAATTAACAAATCAACCATGGCAAAAAAAGGGGTATATAGAATTTATCTTTTTAGACATGGCCAAACATATTTCAACAGAGATCATAAATTTACTGGATGGAAGGATTCTAAATTAACCAATAAAGGGATAAAGGATGCTAAGCAAATAGCACAAAAACTAAAAAATAAAAGAATAGACTTATCATATAGAACTCGTTTATCGCGGTCTAAAGATACATTAAAAGAAGTTCTTAAATTTCATCCAGAATGTAAAGAGATAATAGAAGATGATAGAATGATAGAGAGGAGTTATGGTAACTTGCAGGGATTAAATCATACAACAATCATCAAGAAATTTGGAAAAGAAAGATTTGATATTTGGCATAGGTCTTATAATACACCACCCCCAAAAGGAGAAAGTGTTAAAGTAGTAGAAAAACGAGTTAATGCATTCATAAAAGATTTAGTTAAAAAAATTAAAAAAGAGAAAATAAATATTGCTATTTCTGCCCATGGTAATTCAATGAGACCTTTCAGAAAATATTTTGAAAAACTAAGTATTAACCAAATGATGAAATTAGAAAATCCATGGGACAATTATTTTGAATATAAGATAGTTTGTTAAACAAGATTTCTTTAAAAAAAAAAATAAAAAAAATAAAAAAAATTAAATAAATAAATGACTTAAGCTTGTGCTAAGTCATAAACATCTTTCAGAGCTACTACTACTACTGCAGGTACTACAAAGAGTAATACGGCATCAAAAATGCCTCCTAGGTATAAACCAATTACATCAACACTGGCTAATGAAGAAGATGCTCCTCCCATATAAGATGCAATCACAAGAACAAGTCCTGCAAATACAAACTTTTCAGCTTGCTTGCCAGATAAATTCAAGAATCCGACAACCAAACCTAATACGGTTAATAGAGAAACAAGCCAACCTTGAGCGCCACCTAATGCTGCGGCAAATAGACCTAGGACAACTGCTAGAATAACTCCTAAGATGAATGCCCACTTTCCAAGTGTATCTTTCATCGTTTTTATAACACCTCTATATTCAGTTGTGCCTTATTAAAGGCTACTTTTGAAGTAATTAGAGTGATATATAAATGTTTCTAAAATCTATAATGATGATTGAGTGGTAAAAATAAAAGAAATCTAAATGTTTAATACACTGCTGTTAGAATGAGCAATTACTATATTGCCTTTACGATTCTTAAATTTAATAACTGCAGGACTAAGGCTTAATGCGCCAAGAATACTCAACTTGGATTTAATCTTATATGTGATCATCCTTTCCTCAAATCCCTCCAAAACATCAATATTCCATTTCAATAAAGTTCCCTTTACATCATGTGTTAACACTTTTGTTGGTTTTAATGTTCCTAAATATTCTTCTTTGACTAGATTCGCAATATTAGGTATCTTTTCTATAACTCTTACATTTTCTGTCCTTGTTTTTGTTCTATTTTGGATGTTTAATGTTATCTTGATCTTAGAGATTCCCCCTTCTTCAATTTCCATTACTTCTGCCCTCTTACTGACTATTACAGGACTCCTCATCATAAAGTATAATATAATAACAAGAAGTATGATTATTCCTAATGCAAACAATGTCCTATAGTTCTCTGTATATCTTATTTCTATTTTTTGACTAGACCCAAGAACTATCTCCCAAACCAAATAGCTTTTATCATTTTCCTGCATGAATTTAGCATTTGGATGGGTATAGGTGAATAAGCTTCTAAATCTATTTGTTTCAATCTTATATAATTCAGAACCTTCAGTATTTCCATCATTCAAGATAACAACCCTAGTCTTTGTTTTTAGGAATCCTTCTTCAGTTATTGGGGTATCAACAAAAGATGAATAATTTATAATTTCTATATTCTCTTTCTCTGGCGTAAAAACAGTATCACCAGTTGATATTGTTGCTATTACAACATCCTTTCTTGGTGAAGTGACAGGGCTTAATGTCATGACAAATGTTTCTGTCCTTTCTTCTAAAGGCCCTAATGAGATTATTCTTTTCTTATGAAACAATCTGCTGTTTGTTGTAAGATCAATAGTGACTTCATCCAGATTGAGTATATTTGTATTCTTTAATTTAATCTTGACAGTGAACTTTCCTCTTGGATCTATTTTTACAGGATCAACAAGAACAGTGATTATTATAAACGGAAGATAATCCTGCATCTCAAAACCAGTTGACTTTATGTATATAGTTATTGGAGTTTTCTTCTTAATACCAGTCAATTTAGATTCTACAACAACCTCCAGCAGCTTTGGACCCACAGATATCCTATTTGGCGGATCAAGTTTTAAAATAGTTGACCTTGTTGATTCAGCATCCACTCGCATTCCTGAATAATAATCAGGTAATGGATAAGACATAAGATTCCAAAGAACATCTGAACTCAAACGAAATTCTTGTTCCTGTTCAAGATTATTAGTTACAGTTAGATTGACTGATGCAACCTCATTTTTGAATATCCTATTAACTATTGGTTCAATGCTGATATCAAAATCATCAGCAAGGGAAATAGGAAGAAATAATAACAATGCAATTAATGGTAAAATAGTTTTAATCATCTCTCCAAACACCTTTTGTATATCTCTTTTAATTAAACTTAATCTTATATAAACTTTTCTCTAAAAAAATTACAGTTATAAACCAGCTATACTACAGTCTCAACAATATGGCTTACATGCTCATTCTTATTTACTCTTAAGACATTATCAACATAACTCTCTATCTTTCTTTCATGACTCACTATTATTATCTGTTGTATATCAAGTTGGTCCAATATCTCCCGCATCTTATCTAATTGTTCTGTTGATAATCCATCAGTCGGCTCATCCAATATGATGATGTCTTTTGTCTTTATCCCTTCTACAACATCATTGATAACTTTATTCAAAGATAATCTATATGCTAAAGCCAAAGCAGTCTTTTCTCCGCCAGATAGATTTCCTATATCTGTCTCATACCCATTCTGTTCCACTATTGGTTTGAATTCATCATTCAATCTTACTGTTAATTCTTCTTCTTCAATCAACAGATTGAACCAGCCCCTAAACAGCTCATTAAATTCGTTATAAACCTTTAGCATAACATTCTTCTCCATTATCACAAGTACATTGATAAATGTCTTCTCTAACCAATCCCTCATTGCATCCAGTTTCTTTATACATTCTTTGGATTTCTCTTTCTGTTTTATCTCTTTACCAAGAAGTTTCTTTATATTCTCAACACCCTCCAGTTCTTTCTGCAGAACAGCAAATCCAACTTCCAGTTCTTTTTCCTTTCTCATTAATCTATCAAGTTCTGTCTTCTCATTATCATATTGTTCCCTTGCCCCTTTAAGTGATTTTAGTTTATCATTCAATTCTATCTTCTTTACATTAATACTCCCAATCTCCTTTTTTATAGATCCTATATTCTTTGATATATCATTCATTCTCTTATTCTTCTCTTCCAATAATTTGATGACCATATCTTTCTCTTTTAATTTTTCCAGAAGTCTTTTTAATTCATCAACCTTAGCTATTCTTTCTTCAATTGGTAATTCCTTTATTGTTGCAATCCTTTTTTCTGCATCTTTCTTTTCTTCACTTATTTTGCTGAACTCTATTTGCTTCTCCATCAATTCCTCACATATATTCTTTAATGCATTTACCTCACTCCTTAGCTCAACGTATCTCTTTTCTTCTTCATTAATCCTATCAAATTTACCCTTAAGGTCATCAACTACCTTCAGCATACCCATCTTTTTATTTTTCAATATATGGATTATCCCTTCATATTTTTTCATCTTCCCACCCTCAACATCATCAATATGTTTCTTGTGGGATGATGAAACGGGCTGCAGACAAATAGGACATTCATACAATGAACTTACCTTCTTCTTCAATTCTTCTGACTGCTTTACTTTTATATTTGCTTCATAGAGCTGCTTATTTAATTCTTCCAATTCTTTCTCCAGCTCCCTGATACCATTCATTAATTCTAGTTTCCCTTGAATCTTCTCATGTAATTGTTCCATTAATGCGCTTTTCTCAGTAAAATCTTTTGATAATCTTGATTTAGCTTTTATATTTGATTCCAATTCAATCTCCTTAATTTTCATCATAGAAATTTTTGCATTAAGGATAATATTTTCTTCTTTTATCTTATTCAGCTCTCTTTCTTGTTGTTCAATATCTTTCTCCAGAACTTCTTCTTCAATATCTTTTATATTGATTTCTTCTAATTTCTTATGCAACTCACCTAATTGTTCTTGAATTACCTCAAATTCTTTCTTATTCTGTTGTTGTTGTGAGATCTTCCCCTTAAGAATTACTTCCTCAACTTCCAACTGTCCTGTAATCTTATTCAATTCAGTTACATTCTTTTCAAGATGTATTACCTTATTTTTTTGCTCATCAACTTTATTCTTAATTTCTGTTAATTTTGGTTTTTCTTCCTTTTCTTTTTGCTGCAGTTCTTTTGACTCAATATCTCTTTTATTTTTTTCTTTTAATTTTTCTTCTAGATCTATAATCTGGGCTTTTAATTCCTTTATTCTCTGTTTTATCATCCTGACTAGAATCAATGTATTTTCCCTGGCCCTCTTATATTTATCAATCTGAAAAACCCGTCTTAATGTATCAAGTCTTTGCTCTTCATCTTCTAATAGAATTCTTTTTGTTTCTTCTTGCGGTGTATAGACAGTATATCTATATATCAATGACTTGCTCTTAGATAATAATGATTTTGGATAACCTAACAGATCTAATATCCATGACTTTAATTCTACAGCAGTTCCATGCCTGTTGTTTCCATCAATGCTTATATAACCAAAGTCCTGCTGGATTGTATTTTTTGTTCTTCTTAAACTTCTCTTAATTATAACGTTTTTTCCTTCTATATCCATGCATAATTCAACATGCCCTTCTTTTTCTCCATGCCTTAATAATGATGCCCCACTCATCGAACCCCTAATCAACCCAAAAAGAGCAAATTCTATAGCTAATAATATACTAGACTTCCCACTACCAACACTTCCCCAAAGCAACACAGATCCTGTAGGAAAAGAAATCTTTTGTTTGGAATAACTCCTAATATTATATAGTTCCACCCACCGAATGATCATAATAGAATCAAAGCAAGAATAATTTAAAAGTTTTTGTGTTATTTAACATATAGGCTACCTTACCAAGGCAGCAGCACCTACAATGCCAGCATTCTTTCCTAATTTCCCCCTTACTATCTGAGATTTATTCATTGCCCTTTTCTTGACTTCATCTTTCAAAGAGCTAGAGAAGAAATTCCATGCCCCAGATACAGACCCCCCAAGAATCACCTTATCGGGGTCAAAAATATTAACTAGATTTGCTATCTCTATTCCTAAATAAATGCCCATCTCCTTAAAGAGATGAATGGCGCTAGGGTTCTTCTTTAAAGCTAAATTATAAATGTCTAATGGCTCCTCAACCCTTAATCCAAAAGACTCTGCCAACCTTATCAATCCTCTTCCAGAGACATATTCTTCTATGCATCCATCATTTCCGCAGCTCGCAATCATTCCATTAAATTTAATAGTAATATGGCCAAGCTCAGCAGCATTCCCTTTACCCCTATATATCTCCTTATTTATCACTATGCCCCCACCTACACCAGTACCAAGAGTAAGTCCAATTAAATTATTGCATCCTTTTCCTGAACCGTATAATGCTTCTCCTAAAATAAAACAGTTTGCATCATTGTCTAAGGCAACTTTGGTCTTAAATCTCTTCTTTATGATATCTAATAACTTTACATTCTTCAATGGCAGATTTAGTGAATCACCAATAATTCCTTTTTTAGGATCTAAGGGGCCAGGACAACCAACACCTATTGGGGGGTTCTTCCTAAATCTCTTAGCATTAAGCACTAATGAAATGGCCTTAAGAATATTCTCAATAACAACATTTTTGCCCTGATCAGCTTCAGTAAGAACAACTACCTTCTTTATCACATTACCTTTTTTATCGACTAAGCCGGCTTTAATTTCCGTACCACCTATATCCACCCCTATTTTTAACTCCATTATTTAGATAAAATGAGTTGATTAATAAAAATCTTGTGTTTTTTATTCTAAATAGATTATTATTTTGTATATATCTTGGGTAATTCAAAAAGTTAATCAATAAAGTTTAAAATTAGAAATAATCATCAATCATCTTTTCAGATGAAGGATTATCTGTGATTCTTTTAAAATATTCTTGTTCTTGTTTTGATTTAATAGAGTATCCTTTTTTAAACTGATATTTAATAAAATCTAAATCTTGTTTAATTAAGTCAACAGTTGTATTAACATAATATTTAAACTCAGTTTTAGATATTGATTCCAATTTCTTCAATTCTTGTTCTACAATGTCGACCATTTTATGCTGAAAAAAGGAACCCATTTAAAAAGTTAACTGAAAAAAGGAACCAAAACCAACCATAAAGTTTTTAATATTTAATATTAAATTAATAAAAACGATGAGACTATTAAGAAACAAGAGTAGATGTAAATGGGCAACTAAAGAGAGTTTTCATAAATATCATGATACTGAATGGGGGGTCCCTATCTATGAAGATAAAAAACTATTCGAGATGTTAATTCTTGAAGGTGCTCAAGCAGGATTATCTTGGGAAACAATCTTGAAAAGGAGGGGTACATATAGAAAAGCGTACAAAAATTTTGACCCAAAAATTGTTGCAAAATTTACCGAGTTAGATAAACGCAGGCTTTTAGTTGACAAAGGGATCATTAGAAACAAACTCAAAATTAAAGCAAGTATTCTTAATGCAGGATATTTTTTAGAAATCCAAAAAGAATATGGTTCTTTTAGCAACTATATTTGGTCTTTCACAGATAATAAAATTACAAATCATAAAGTCAAAGAAATTGGGGATATACCTGCCAATAATAATCTATCAGATACCATTTCAGAAGATTTAAAGAAAAAGGGATTTAAATTTGTAGGGTCAACAATAATCTATGCATATATTGAGGCAATAGGAATTATTAATGATCATGAAATATCTTGTTTTAGATATCTACAAATAAAAGATAATACTCTGTAAAGAGATAAAGTAACAAACTATAAACTATCTAAAAATTTATATACTACTTTGATATTGTCTTGAAAGGGGGAATTGTCTATGTCAGATAAAGAGATAAATATAACATATGAGACTCTCTTTGATCTTTTAAGGAGAGAAAAGGGTAGGGAAGAATTACAAGATATGGGGGAAACTTTTTCTCAGGATGTAATTAGTTATCTAGAAGAAAAACGAAAGATATTAACAGAAGACAAAGGCAAACTTGATACTTTTTCAGAAGAAGAAAAAGAAAAGACAAAAGTACAATTAGAAAACATAAAGAAGATACTAAGAGAACTATATGAACGCAGGGAAAAGAAAATACTAAGCGTTGCTTTATACAAGTCAAGAGAGCCATCCACATTAGTTGATACTGCAGTTATGCTTGAATATGAGAAAGAATTCTTCAATAAAACAGTTGAATTGCTAAATAAATACAGGGGAGATATACTCATGAATATGTTATATAATAAACCTAAACAGGGAACACAACAACAACCAGAGATAAAACAAGAACCAGAAATTCCTCAAGAAAAACCGCAAGAAGAAAAACCAATAGAAACACAACCACAAGAATCTGAAATAAAAAAAGAAACACCACAAGAATCATCAAATCAAAAAGAAAAAAAGAAAATAACATTCACGCATACAGTCCCTAAATTCTTAGGACGTGAATTAGAAGTATATGGCCCTTTTGAACCAGGAGAAACAGCAGAACTACCTTTAGAATTATCAGATATCCTTATTAAGAAAGGCAGAGCAGAAGAGATAGATTAAAACAAAACATATTTAAATAGCAAATTTTCCAACAATTAGAATGAAGAAACCAAAGATTATAAGGCGGTTATGTCCTTATTGCAAAAAACATACAGAACATAAGTTAACTCAAGCTAAACGAAGGACCCCAGGATCGTCTCATCCGTTAAGTGCAGGAAGTAAAAAAAGAATGAGAAGAAGGGGATTAGCAAGAGGTATAGGCAATCTAGGAAAGATTAGCAGAGGAGCTATTTCCAGTTTCAAGATGACTGGAAAAAAAGCATCAAAAAAGACAGATTTCAGATTTGAATGCAAAGAATGCAAGAAAAGTCATCAGCAGAAATCTGGAATAAGAGCTAAAAGAGTGGAGTTTGAATAATTATGGAACCAATATCAAAATTTATAAGGGTAAGATGTCCTAAGTGCAAGAATGAACAGATTATATTCGGTAAAGTATCTACAACAGTAGAATGCTTGGTCTGCAGTAAAGTATTGGCAGAGCCAACAGGTGGAAAGTCAAGAGTTAAATCTAAAATTCTAGAGGTCTTAGGATAAATGTTGTATAAGAGAGAAGGATTTCCTGAAGAAGATGAACTAGTTATGTGTACCGTAACTAAAATATTTCCTCATTCTGTTTTTGTTAATATTGATGAATTTGGTAACACAGGGGTTATACATATATCAGAGATATCTCCAGGAAGGATAAGGAATATAAGGGATTTTGTAAAACAGGATAAAAAGATTATCTGCAAGGTTCTTAGAATAAACAGAGAAAGAGGACATATTGACCTTTCATTGAGAAGAGTGAATGATGCGCAGAGAAGGGGAAAGTCCAATGAGGTAAAACAGGAACAATTGGCAGAAAAGATTCTGGAATTTGTTGCAAAAAAACTGAAAAAAGATCTTAAAGTATTATATAACAGCGTTATGGAGAAAGTATCAAAAGAATATCCTTCATTATACTCCTGCTTTGAAGAAGTGATAGAATCTGATTTAGATTTATCCTCTTTAGGAATCGAGAAAAAATTATCAGACGAATTGACAGAAGTGATCAAACAGAGAATAAAACCAGCAGAAGTAGAAATCAAAGGAACACTGAATTTGGCAAGTTATGATCCAAACGGCATAGAGATAGTAAAAGAGGCATTAGAAAAAACATCTGCTGTAAGCAAAGATGTTTATATTCATTACAAAGCAGCAGGTAAATACACTTTAAAAGTTAAAGCTCCAAATTATCCAGAAGCAGAAGAGATTCTTAAGAAAGCAACACAGCAAGCTATCGATCATATTGGGGATAATCATGGAGAGGCTAGTTTTACAAGAGATAAATGAAACACATACTTAAATGCACTTCATGTGGAAATTATACATTAAAAGATAAGTGTAATTGCGGCGACAAAGCAGTTAACCCAAAACCGCCAAAGTATTCTCCTGAAGACAAGTATTCATCATATAGAAGAAAAGTAAAAGAACCACAACTTAAGGAAAGAAATTTACTATAAGTTTTGGATAAATTTATAAACTATTTCCGTATTAAATAACAAATGGTCTTGAAGATAAAAAAGGTGATAGCAAGACAGATACTTGATTCTAGAGGCAATCCCACAGTTGAAGTTGATATTACTACAGATGCCGGATTAAGCAGGGCAGCAGTACCAAGCGGAGCTTCAACCGGTTATTATGAGGCATTAGAATTAAGGGACAATGATCTAAAGAACTATCTTGGGAAAAGTGTAGGGAAAGCAGTTGATAACATCAACAAGAAAATATCAAAAAGAATAATAGGAATGAATTGCGAAGCCCAAGAAGAGATAGATCTGGCGATGATGGATCTTGATGGAACAGAGAACAAATCAAGACTAGGAGCAAATTCAATATTGGCAGTAAGTCTGGCAGCATGCAGAGCAGGGGCATTATCTAAGAATATTCCGCTTTACAGACACATTGCATCATTATCAGGAAATAAAAATATCACGTTACCTATACCATCATTTAATTTGATCAATGGTGGGGTTCATGCAGGAAATGATCTTGATTTCCAGGAATATATGTTGATGCCAGTAGGTGCAAAAAACTTCTCACATGCATTGCAGATTGGATCTGAGATTTACCATCATCTGAAAAATATCCTAAAGGCAAAATATGGCCTGAATTCAATCAATGTGGGAGATGAAGGCGGATTTGCTCCGCCAATGAAAAGGATAGAGGAACCATTGGAGTTATTGACAAAAGCAGTATCTCAAGCAGGATATACAACTAAAGTTAAATTTGCATTGGATGTTGCTGCATCAGAATTCTATAAGAACGGAAACTATATATTAGAAGGAAAAAAATTAAGTTCAGAAAAATTAAAGGAAAAATACATTAAATTGATAAAACGCTATCCAATAATCAGCATAGAAGACCCATTTGACCAGGAAGATTTCTACAGTTTTGCTCAGCTTAATTCAAGTACAAAAAATCTCCAGATAGTGGGAGATGATCTATTGGTAACAAATACTAAACGAATAGAAACTGCATTACAACAAAAATCATGCAATGCCCTGCTATTAAAGGTTAATCAAATTGGATCAATTACAGAAGCACTTGGTGCAGCAAAATTAGCTGCAAATAATGATTGGAATATTATGGTGAGCCATAGATCTGGAGAGACAGAAGATAGCTTTATAGCAGATCTGGTTGTGGGTCTTGGGGCCGGTCAATTTAAGTCAGGAGCCCCCTGCAGATCAGAAAGGCTTGCTAAATACAATCAGCTTCTTAGGATAGAAGAAGAACTTGGAAAAAATGCAAAATATTCTAAATTTAAAATAAGATGTTAAGGACAGCAATAAAAGCAGCAAAGTTAGCCGGTAGAATCATAGAAACTAATTTTGGTAAGATTAAGGAAATCAATACTAAAAATAGTGATAACGAATTCTTTACAAATATAGATATTGAATGTGAAAAAATCATCATAGATACAATAAAGGAGAAATTTCCTGATCATAACATTTGGTCAGAAGAGTGTGGCAGTCTAAAAAAAACAAAATCAAATTATGAATGGATTATTGACCCTTTAGATGGGACTAATAATTATATCTCTAACATTCCTTTTGTTGGTGTTTCTATTGGTGTGATGTACAAAAAAAAATCATATCTTGGTGTTGTTTATTTTCCAATGCTTGACCAATTCTTCTATGCAGAGAAAGGAAAAGGTGCATTCCTCAACGGAAAAAAGATATCATGTTCAGAGGTATCAAGTATTGAAGAATCTGTTGTATTTTTTGATAGTCATTTCAAAAGCTTTTCTCCTCACATTTCAAAAGTATTTGATAATTTAGTAAAAAAAGCATTTAGGATAAGGGTAATTGGCGCAGCAACAATAAATCTATGTTATATTGCTAATGGAAGTGCGAATGTTTGTGTTAATGTTGGATTAAAACCTGGAGATATAACGGCATCAGCAATAATAATTGAGGAAGCTGGTGGCCTAGTAACTGATCATGAAGGCAACCATTGGAATCCAGAATGCAAGAACATACTAGCTACTAATAAAGTATTACATGAAAATGCATTATCAATATTAAAGGGGTAAAATGATTATAACAAGTTGCGGAAATTCTGTTAATTTAGCTAAAATTATAGCTAAGAAATTAAAATCAAAATTCAGCAAACTTACAATCTCAGAATTTCCTGATGGAGATATTTATCTAAGATATAATACTAAAATAAAAGGAAAAACAATTGTAATTGTTAATTCTTTCCAGCCAAATTCTGATGAATCCTTATTCAAGATCGTTTTTGCAGCAGATACGGCAAAACAATTAGGTGCTAAAAAAGTAATACTTGTTGCACCTTATTTGGCTTATATGCGACAAGATAAAATGTTCAATTATGGAGAATGCATTTCAAGCAGAGTGATGGCAAAATTATTGAATAATTCTATTGACAAGATAATAACGATTGATCCACATTTACATAGATATAAATCAATGAAAGATATCTTTAGAATCTCTGCCAAAAAATTGACTGCTAATAGCATTATTTCTGATTTTATTAGGAAGAAAATAAATAATCCTGTTATTATAGGTCCTGATAGGGAATCCTATCAATGGGCAGAAATCATAGCAAAATCAGTTGGTTGTGATGTAACTGTCTTTAAAAAAAAGAGATACAGTTCAAGACATGTTGAAGAAGAGATGATCAAAACTGTGGATATTAAAGGCAAAGATGTGGTTATTGTGGATGATATAATCTCAACAGGACATACAATTATTGAAGCAGCAAAGAAAGCAAGAAAACTAGGTGCCAAAACAATAACAGCAATAGGTGTTCATGGATTATTTGTTGAAAATGCTGTTACAAAATTAAAGAAGGCTAAGATAAATAATATCTTTTCAACCAATTGTATTGAGCACAAGACCAATAAGATTGATGTCAGTTCTATAATTGTACAAGAATTAAGCAAAAGTAGATAGAATCAGATATAGTAAATTAAGAAAAGTTTGATTTATTTCTTTTCTTCTTGATACTTAACGTTAATAATTCCGCAATCTTTGCAGAGTAATTCGTCTTTCTCAGAATCATATACAATATTCAAGCTGCCACAAGCAGGGCAACTTTGTATTTTATCTGCCATATACTTCCAGAAATCTGCTGGTAACTTAAAAAGCTTTTGGTTTTAAGGTAAGAAATTATAAAAAGAAAAAATGTTTTATTAATTAAGGTGATTGGCAGAAGCACAATTACCTTCAACATCACAAGCATGTGCTGTTACAGTGTAATTTACTTGGCCACAGTTTGAACTTGCAAATCCATTACAAACATTTTCTGTGCAATCAGTGTAGTAATCAGGATCACATGAGGGACTAATTGATAAATTTAACCATGCCATATAACTCTGATTATCAATTGCAGTTACATTTACCACCGTATTGTTTCCGTAATTACTCCAATAAAATGTTATTACTGGTGGAGAAGTATCTCCTGGTTCTGCTTCAAAAGACCTAGTTTCAGTATAGTTATATGCATTACCATATATATCCTCAGACCAAACAACTAATGTATACTCTCCTGGTCCTCCTTGTAATATTAGGTTGAAATTACACTTTTCAAGGTTGTCTGCTGCATCATAAAAACAATAACCCTCAGAACTTGTGGCATTGAAACATTGATCACCTATACACATGCTTAGAACACCAAGATGCACAGTCATATTTGATGCATCGTTTAACATGAATGTGACATTAAACCCATTTACTAATTCGGTCCATTCTAACAAAGATATAAACGGTTCGTTATTGTCTTCTGGTGCACATTCTGGGGCAGAATCACATCTATATGTTGGGGATAAATCATCCACAAATGTAAAATTAGTTCCACAGTCCATATACTGCGTCATTTTACATGTATCTAAACAACAGCCCAACCATTCGCATTGTGTGTAAGTACAAGGCACACCAGGACTAAATACTTCAGAATCGCATTCATCTGATCCACAGCATTCTTGGGCGGTTAATGAGTCCTGACAAAAATTATCCTGGGCAAAACAACAAGAATATTCAATTTCATCTTCAATCATATTAGTTAATGCAACTACATCAGCAACATCAATCTCCCCATCCCCATTTATATCTCCAAACAAGATAACTTGTTCTAATATATCAACATCCCCGTCATCTAAAACTCCATTGCCATTGAAATCCAAATTAAGATTATCTTTTATTATATTTTGGGGTTTTTTTCCCCCTTTAAAAGCCTCTCCAGCTAAATCACTTTTTGCACAACCAGAGAAAAATAAGATGGAAATAAGAATAATAATAACTGTCAGAAATTTGTATGAACTTTCTTTTTTCATCATTAACTCTTTTTTGATTAAAGTAGACAATATCAAGTTAATATATAAGTTTTTCTATACTCTAAACTAATATAGTAATAAGTATATCAACTAGTTCCCATTAGCCTTAATTATCTTCTTCAATATATCTTCTTTTCCTTTCCAGTCCAGAACTTCTTTCAGCACTTCAGAAATAACACTCACAGGGATTATCTTTATCTTCTTTGCTTTCTCCTTTTCTATTACAATATCCTTTAGATTGGCTTTAGGCACTATGACTTTCTTGATTCCTGCATCAATTGCAGCTTCAACTTTAGAACTAACTCCGCCAATTGGCAGTACTTCTCCACGAACAGACAATGATCCTGTTAAAGCATATTCCTGCTTTATTGGCAGTTTCTTTAATGCAGAGATTATTGATGTAGCGACAGCTATAGAAGCTGAATCTCCTTCAACACCTTCATATGTCTGCAGGAACTGAACATAGATATCATACTTCTCCTTGATGTCTTCCCCAAAGTATTTTTTAATTATTGCAGAAACATTCTTTATAGCTTCCTTTGCAATATCTCCTAATTTTCCTGTAGCAACAATCTCCCTCTCCTTTCCACCAGGAGTTACTTCAGATTCGATTGGTAGTAATATTCCAGAGAATGCCCCTTCTGCACCGATAACAGCCAATCCATTAACTCTGCCGATTCTTTTGCCAGAAGTTAGAATGACCTCATATTCTTTTTTCTTTTCAATATACTTATCAGCAATCTGCTGTTCTAAGGGTCTTGCAATTTTTTTGGCGGCAATTATATGCTTCCTTTCAACTAATTTATCATTCTTTTCTTTTGCTAAATCTCCAGCAGCCCTAATTATTCCTCCCAGTTCTCTCAATCTTAGAGTTAGATGACCTTTTCGATTAGCCATCCTTCTTGCCTGTTCAATTATTTCATTTACCCCCTCTTTTGAGAAATGAGGGATTTTTTCATCCTTAGTTACTTCTTGTGCAACAAAAACAGCTATTTTGTCCCTATTTTTCTGATTATCTTCAATAGTGTCATTCATATAAATCTCATAACCATACCCCCTGATTCTGGATCTTAAGGCAGGATGCATTTTTTTAACAGTCTCCCAATTACCTGCAGCAACTAAAATAAATTTACAAGGGACAGCTTCTGTCCTTACCATTGCTCCTGCACTTCTTTCACTCTGCCCAGTTATTGCCATCTTTCCTTCTTGTAACCCAGTCAATAATTCTTGCTGTGTTGCTGGATGCAATGTGGCAACCTCATCAATGAATAGTACGCCCATATTTGCTTTATGTATCATTCCAGCAACTACTCTTTCATGTGCCGGTGTTCCTAATCCTCCAGATTGAAATGGATCATGCAATATATCTCCAAGTAAAGCACCCGCATGAGCTCCAGTAGCATCAAAAAATGGGGCCCTTTTTACCTTGTAATTGTCAACAATAACTCTTGGCGCCATAACTTTATTCTTTCCGCCCATCTTCTGCCCAAGATTGACAAACATAACAAATGCAGCCAAAAAAATCATCCCGCCAAGAAAGAATGCAGTAAACATTAGATCTGAATTATATTGTTTTCTCACCCACCAAGGAGCAATCATTGTAAATATGGCCAGTATAAAAATAATAATATTTTGATTCTTGAACATACTCATATTCTCTAATTTAGCCTTCATAGCCATATCCCTTCCCTTTCCTGCAGCAACTGTCCTGATTAATGGTTGGTTTTCATCATTTGGATTATGGAAAGAAACAATATCAACTAATTTTTCCTTTGGCAGCATATCTGCCAAACCAAGACCAAGCATACTTTTTCCTGTTCCTGGTTCCCCTATTAGTAATACATGTCTTCTCTGAGAAGAAGCCTTTTTCATAATTTTAACAGCATCATCTTGTCCAATAACTTGATCTATAATCCTTTTTTCAACTTTGATCTCTTTTGTTGACTTGAATTTCATAGTGAGAAGGCCTTTATCATTTTTACTCATTACAGATATCGCTTATTTAAATAGTTTTTCCTTTAGACTATTGAAAGATTTTCAGCTTTTCTTAGTCAATACTTATTAATCTAATTTCTAAGAAATTATTATGCAAGAAAAAACTCTGTTAAAAATATCTTTAATTTGCTCATTAATTGGGCTAACAGCTTTATTTTTTATATCTAATAATCTAACATTTGATGAACCACCCCTAATCACAAAAGATGAACTGGACAGTACAATAAAAGTCAAAGGAAAAATAAACAAGATAAATGAATATGAAAAAAATACTATAATTGAGATAATAAGGACAGAAAAACTAAAAATTGTTTTATTTGGTAATGTTGACTTAAAAAAAGGAGATTATATAGAAGTAATTGGCAAATTAAAGCAATACAGAAACAATTTTGAGTTAATAGCAGATGAGGTAAAACTTCTCAGCTAATGTTCTTTGAAATTTTGCTCTCAATATTTGCAGGAATATTTTTTGGAATAATAACTGGTTTGACTCCAGGAATCCACATAAATCTGATTTCATTATTATTGCTTAGCATTTCTCCTTTCTTATTGTCTTATGTATCCCTACTAAGTATTGCTGTTTTTATCATAGCAATGTCAATAACACATACATTTCTTGATTCAATCCCCTCTATTTTCCTTGGAGCACCAGAAGCATCAACAGCTCTTGGAGTTTTGCCCGGTCATAGATATCTATTAAGGGGAAATGGATTAATGGCCCTTAAGTTAACAATCATTGGTTCATTTGGTGCACTTCTGTTAAGTATACTCCTTTTTCCTATTTTGCTTCCAATAGTAAAATTTGTCTATCCAGCAATAAAGGATTATATTGGGTATATATTGTTATTCGTTGTAGTCTTTATGATACTGAGAGATAAATTTAAGCTTTGGGCACTATTTATCTTTCTTATTTCAGGAGTATTTGGGTTTATTGTATTCAATCTAAATCTCAAAAACCCTTTATTTCCAATGTTGTCCGGCTTATTTGGAATAAGTACATTACTTATATCTCTTTTTCAGAATCAAAAAATACCAAAACAAAAAATAACTTCAGATATTAAATTATCAAGATCAAAAACAGTCAAGGCATTGTTCTCTGGCCAATTCTCTGGATTTTTAACATCAATCTTTCCTGGACTTGGCTCTGCACAGGCAGCTGTCATATCAATGCAGATAACTCCTAATCTGGGAGATCATGGTTTTATGATATTGATTGGCTCAATAAATACTGCAAACTTTACAACAAGTCTGGCAACACTTTATATGCTAAATAAAGCAAGGAACGGATCTGTTGTTGTAATATCTAAATTGATTGAATCCATTAATTTAAACCACATATTATTGTTCTTATTTTCTGCATTGATTGCCGGCTCTGTTTCTGTCTTCTTGGCATTAAAGATAGGAAGAGTCTTTGCAGATTTAATAGATAAGATAAATTATAGAAAATTAGTTATCTCCATAGTATTATTTATTTCCTTATTGACATTTATCTTAACAGGCCCACTTGGATTTTTTGTATTAATCACCTCAACATTTATCGGAATAATTCCTGCAATAGTAAAAACAACAAGAACACACTCTATGGGTTGTTTATTACTTCCTGTTATGATTTATTTCATCTTATAGAAAGTTTTTTAAAGCAACTATTTCTTCCATAAATCTCATGGAAGGCATGATTGTGAATTTTAGAAGATCAAGACACCGTACTTATGGTAATCAGATGATCATAATGGTGGATGGAACAGATAATAAAGAAAAAGCAGCTAAACTAGTTGGAAAATCTGTTTCTTGGACTGCCCCCGGAAAAGAAAAAAAAGAAATAAAAGGCAAGATAAGTGCAGCACACGGAAATAAAGGAATATTAAGAGTTCTATTTGAAAAAGGTATGCCAGGACAGAGTATTGGTGCTAAAGTAAATATTTCTTAGAACTATTTTAGAAAGACAAGAAGATTAAAATCTTCAAGCCTTCATCAATGCTACGCATTTCGAAAGATATTTAAACTTCTTACATCATTTTATCTTTGTACTAAAAGATTTTTTATCTTTTTGTACAGCTTGAAGATTCAATTTATTAAATCTTTCTTGCTAAAAATAGGTGTTTTTATGATTGGCGTAAAAAAAATATCATTCCTCTTACTTACTATTCTTTCATTACCCATAGTTTTCGCTCAATCTCATTATCTTCCTAACTTTATTACTAATCTTGGAGGCATTCTTTGGGGTTGGATGTCTAATGCATATTCTGTTTATTTCTTTACTTTTATCTTTTTCTTTATATTATTATACGGGATTTATTCTGCTGCTTTACGAAAAGTTAAGATATTCCAAGAAGGAGAAAGCGTTAACAGACAGGGCAAATTGGTTGGTATATCACTATCATTACTTTCATGTTTATCTATATTCTTCTTTACAAGAGGCAAAGGAATTGAAGCCATATTAGAAGATGTATTAGCACCATTTGGAATCTTTGCAGGTTTTGGTATAGCCATGCTAGTATTTGGGATTGTTTATTTTGGATTTAGAGGAGAAGACGGAAGTAGAAGTTGGAAGATTGCATTAGCAGCAGCAGGTCTTGGAATGATTGTTGCAGGCATGATAACAACTGCTCCAAATATAATGTGGTGGGGCTGGTTGTTAGCTTTTATTGCAGGAGTTGGTGCTTTAATAGGTGCTTTTAGTGGTGGTAGCACACATAGAGAACCAGGACATTCACCAGAACATGAACCAGAACATGAACCAGGACATGAACCAGAACCAGAAGGCCAAACAACTAAGATATATGGGACCGTTTATGGAGAGAAAGATGGGGTGTTTAAAACAAGAAAGAAATTAGCTAATGTTTCTATCAATTTAGAGGGAGACTCTTTTTCAACTACAACCAACACAAAAGGAAAATACGAATTTACTATTCCTTCTGGGTTTCATCAAAAATTAAATGCAAGATTAGAAGGCTATAATGAGTATCAAACTTGGGAAAATATTGACGGAAAGAAAATGAAACACGATATAATCTTAACTCCTTCTTCAACTGAATCTTCTCCAACTACTACGCAACCAACAGAAGAACCAACAGGAGAAACTTTTGAAAAAGGGGATCCTGAAGGAGAAGAACCAAAACAAAAACTTGGACCTGAAGAAGCTAAAAAATTAAAAGAGGTTGTTGAACTTAATCAACAAGGATTGAGAAATGCAGACATTGCAAAACAACTTGTAATGAGCCCGAGTAGTGTTGGTTATTATTTAAAAAGAGCAGGGATAGAAAAGAATGCCCCTAAAAAAGAAAAAGAGGGGAAAATTCAGGGATATGTTGGTGACCCAAATAATAAAAGCATAAGTGATGCAAAAGTTTATGCTTTATATGGGGATGGAAGAACAGACCCAATACTAACAAAAGAGGATGGAGCTTTTGAATTAAATGTACCTTTTACTGATAATATTATAGTTTGGGCCTCACATGATGACTATCAGGCACCAGAGAATCATACTAAAGGTGGGCCAAAGGGGGAAGGTGCACAAGGACCCATATCATTAAATAAAGATAATCCAAAAACAGAAGTAAGAATAACTCTGGATTCTAAGACTGGAGAAGGAAAAGAAGATAAAACAAAAAAAGAAAGAATAGAAGATTACATAAAGAAATATCCCTCCGGTTCAATTGTAAATATTCCTAGGACAGATGGAAGAGTTACAAAGGCAGAAATAAATACATTAAAGATGGATAACAATGAAATTTGTTTTATTGTTATATGGTCAGAAGAAAAAGGAGAACCACCGATTAAATATCCATTGAATAAATTGGTTTCTGCTAAAGAGTTAGATAAATTAAATCCAAAAGGTGGTGTAATGGAAGAACCATCAATAGTAAAAGAGAAAACTGAAGAAACCCCAAAAGGGACAGAAGAACAAATTCCTAAATCTCAAGATGCATTTCATGCACCATTAGGCTCTGGAATCTTGAAATATATTAAATTCAAAAAAGAATTATCGGCAGAAGAAATTGAACAATCAAAATCTCTTGCAAAAAGAATAGATTCTGATCAAGAGATAAGATCCACTCTTAAATTTATCTTTAAAGAACAATTTGGGGATAAAAAAGGAGATGAAATATTTCAAAATAAACATATGATGAAAGCCCTTGTGGAGAATTCAGATTATATGGATATATCTGAAGATGAAGCAAAATTAATTAAGAGGTTATACAAACAAGTAAAATAAAATGGGATTATTTGGAAGAATATTTGGAAAACAAACGGCGAAAGTTGGATTAGCTATGCATATCCGTTCTGCTAAATATTATGCTAAACGAAGTAAAAGAACAGCAAGAGCTACAAGAGCCGCCTATAATACTCAACAAAAATTAGTTTTAGATCTTGAGCAAGCAATGCGTGAAAGTCCAATATCTCTCAAAAAGATAGTAGAAACAACAAATAAATTTATCCAATCATGTTCAGATGAAGCAAAAGAATTATACAAAATATCTGGAGATGCATTTACATTAGAATATAAAATAGTGAAAGAGTTAAGTAAATTAATTAAAGATATGGATGATGTACAATCTAGTATAAAATCAAACCCTAACGTATTTACTGGTGATGCAGAAAAAGATATCTCCGAGTTAAATTCTTTATTCTCAAAGATTAAAGGCCAAATAACTTTAGAAAAAAGACAAATGAAAGATTTGAAAAGAAATAAAGAAAAAATGAGAGACAGAAGTTGGAAAACTGATGATATGTTATTGAATTCTTTAAAACGTTCTGCAAGAAAAGAAAAAAGAAAAGTAAAGAAAACTGATGATGTTCTTGATGAACTACATAAATTAATTAATCATATAAAAGAAGTACCAACTAAACCTGCTGAAATGCCACAGTCCAACCAAAAGGAACAGTTGAAAAAGGTGGCACATTATGCAGATTTAAATAAAAAATTAAATGATAACCTTCCTAAACTAAAGGCAGAGATAACAAACTTAAAAGATGATATAGAAGATGAATTAACCTTCCTTGCCAGAATTCTAACTGCAGAAGTTGTCTTAATGGAAAGGATGAAGGAATTAAATCAAGAAAATATTGAAAAGATTAAATTATTAAGGAATCAAGGTTTTCCTAAAAAAGCATTTGATCTGATTGAAAATAAGCAACAAGAATTCTTAAACTTTTTAAAACATAATGAACTAAGGGCGTTAAATAATGCAAAAGCATTATCTTCTATGGTGGATTAAACAGTTAAATTTATATAATTCTTTTTTTATATTTGCTTTATGTTAAAAAAGAGTGTATTATTCATCTCATCACTATTTTCCATACCATTAGTTTATGCATTGGAATCTCCTTTTGGTTCTCCAGTAGATTTTGGAGAATTTATAGGCTCAATAGGGCAGGTCTTACATTCTCTTGTAACTAACAAATATTCCTCTTTTTTCATACTTGCAATAATTCTTTTCATATTACTATACAACATATTCAAAGCACCTATGCAAAAAATAACTGTTTTCCAGGGTGCACCAGGAAAATCAATTGCAGTTGCATTAACATTACTATCAGAACTAGGAATATTCTACAAAGCAAGAGAAACAGGCATAGATGGATTATTGTCTGGGATATTTGGGGCAAACAACATTTTTGTTGGAATTGTGATTGTAGTATTATTATTTTTATTTTGGAGGAAAGTATTGGGAAACTAAGATGGCAAAGAATAAACTAGCATTATTATTTACAGGAATTTCATGCTTTGCCCTAGATTCACTACTCCAGACACCAATGCTGAGCTCTATTGGTTTTACTTTAATATTGGTTTCAGGAATATGGTTTGTTGGAAGCCATGCTAGAGCAACTCCTGCAAGAACATTCACTTCTCGATTTAAAGAAGAATGGAAAGCAACAAAAGGTATGGAGAAAAAAGAAAAGAAAATTGGAAGAAAGTTAGTAAAAGAGGAGAAAGAGATAAAACATATCGATAAAAAAGAAAGAAAACAAGCTAAGGAGGAAACAAATATTGCTGATAAAATGATTGAAGCAATAGGGGAACAGCTAAAGAGTAAGAATCCTTCTGAACATCATGCTGAAGTCATAATTTTAGCAAAAAAACTAGATAATTCTTTAGACGAGAGCACATCACTTTATACTGAAGAAAGCGTATTAGCAGTAAAAGAAAGGCGGCAGGTATTTGAAGAAGGAAAAGAAGAGGAATATATCCTATATCATGAAGGACTTTTGGAAAGAGTCTCCTCTTTAGAGCCAGCACTTCAAGAAAATATCAAAGAATTAACGCAAATAAGCAAAAAAATTCAAGAATTAACAAACCATGTTAAAAAACTTAATGGTTATGAGAAGAAAATACTTTCCTCTCTTGGTTCTATGAATAAATTGATACAGAAAAAACTCTATAGTTTATCTGATCTGCAAATGAAGGGAAATCTAACTGATTCCTATAATGAGGCAAAAAGTATATCTGGCCTCTTACATAAGAGGGAAAGTATGCTTGAAAAGAAGAAACATCATATAAAAAAACAACTTAATCTTCTTAAAAAGATTAAACATTTACAATCAGAGGAGAAAAAAGGACTAAAAGATATACAAAAAAAGGAAAAACATGTGGAAACAGGGCTAAAAGAGGCAGCTTAGATAAGTATTTTTTTCGAAAACTTTATATATCACTTCTTAACCACTTTACCCATATTCATATATACATATAGAGGGGGATAAAAATATGGCTAAAGATAAAGTACACATAAATTTAATATTTATAGGTCACGTTGATCATGGTAAATCAACTACTGTAGGTAGATTACTATTCGATTCAGGAAATATCGATGAACAGCAATTAAGAAAGTTAAAAGAGAAGGCAGAAGAGCTAGGAAAAGGCGGATTTGAGTTCGCTTTTGTTATGGATAACTTAAAAGAAGAAAGAGAAAGGGGATTGACAATAGATCTAGCACACAAAAAATTCGAGACTGATACGTATTATTTCACAATAATTGATGCTCCAGGGCATAAAGATTTCATTAAGAACATGATTACCGGCACTGCTCAGGCAGATGCTGCAGTTATAGTAGTTGCTGCTAACGATGGAATTATGGCTCAAACTAAAGAGCACGTCTTTTTATCAAGAACACTTGGTGTAGACCAGATTATCGTAGCAGTTAATAAGATGGATATGAAGGACTATGACCAAGGAGTATTCAATAAAGTTAAGGAAGAGATGTCAACATTGATGAAAAGTGTAGGATATGATCCAAACAAGATACAATTTGTACCAATCGCATCATTACTAGGAGAAAATGTCTTTAATAAATCTGACAAAATGTCTTGGTATGAAGGCGGAACATTACTGGACGCTATTAATGCATTAAATCCACCTGAAAAACCAACAGAGCTACCATTAAGGCTCCCTATTCAGGATGTTTACAATATTACAGGTATTGGAGTAGTTCCTGTTGGAAGAGTAGAAACAGGTGTTATGAAGCTGGGAGACAAGGTTATCTTTGTACCTGGTAGAGAAGGAAAAGGAGTTTCTGGTGAAGTTAAGACAATAGAGATGCATCATGAACAGATGCAGAAAGCAGAACCAGGAGATAATATCGGATTTAATGTTCGTGGAATAGGTAAAAAGGATATACAGCGTGGAGATGTTCTAGGACATGTAGATAATCCACCAACTGTAGCAAGTGAATTCACTGCTCAGATTGTTGTATTGAATCATCCAACAGTTATGACTACAGGATATGCACCAGTATTCCACATCCATACTGCACAGGTAGCATGCCAGATACTATCTATAGAAAAGAAGATAAATCCAGCAACCGGAGAGACAATACAAGAGAATCCAGACTTTATTAAAAATGGAGACGCAGCAATTATCAGGGTTAAACCAACAACTCCGTTGGTTATTGAAAAACAAAAGGAAATACCACACATGGCAAGGTTCGCCATTAGAGATTCAGGGGCAACAGTTGCTGCTGGTATGTGCATCGATTTAGTCAAGAAGAATTAACTTTTCTTTTCATTTTGGTTTATGCATGGTGAACCGATGTTTATCATGTGGTAAGGGACAATGCAGAAAGCAAGAATAAAGATAGCAAGTACAGAAATCGACAAGGTCAATCAGACATGTCAATACATTACAGATATTGCAGAGAAGACAGGTGTAGATATTAGAGGACCAATACCCTTACCAACCAAAAAATTAAAATTAACAACTAGAAAAAGCCCAGACGGAGAGGGCAAGGCTACTTGGGAACGTTATGAAATGCGTGTCCATAAAAGAATTATTGATATAGGAACTAATGAACGTGCTCTAAGACTTATAATGCGTGTTCCTATCCCAGAAGGTCTCAATATTGAGATTGAGATGATTGATATTTAGTTTTTCTAACCAAATTTTTATAAATAACTTAATTTATATTAGGTTTAATGCCGTGATCGCATAATCTGGTATTGCGCGAGACTGGAACTCTCGTTTCCTTCGGGATGTCCCGGTTCAAATCCGGGTCACGGCGTTTTTCTTCAAAAATCAAAAGAATTTTATAGTTCTTCATCCTTACTGAATAAGGAAAGATGAATGATATACGTGATTTTACATTAGCAGATGTATTGAAAGATATTAATGGCCTTGAATTTCAATCAATGCATGATAGAAATCAAGTATATAATTACATGGAAAGCATTGTTATAGTTATGAAATGGTCTTATGCAAAGCAAGAATTTGATAACGATATAATAAAAGAATCTCAATCACAAGACATGGCAGTAATAGATTACCTTGTTGAATCATATAATAGGAGATTTAAGAATTAAAGATTATTAAAGTTTTCTAAATCAAAGAAAGCCCATCAGCAATAGAACTAACTCTTCCCAATAAACTCTGTTTTCCTTCTTGTTCAAATATATAACGATCTTTATCATATAGTAAAATATCAAGCCTCTTCTTTTCTATTAAAGAATTAGCACCAGTTATCAATACCCCCCTCTCAATATTCTCATCTTTAACCAGCAAGTCCCACCAAAACAAAATATATCTTTTCAAAGTCAATACTCCATTTATGTCCCTATATAAATAATAAAATCTTCCACCATAATTTATCTTATTCATCTTATTTGGTAATACAACAGCAGAGAACTCATTGGGGTTAAGAATATAAAACATAGTCTGAAATACAGCATCATTATTCATTATAACTCTGCTTATGTCCTCTACTTTTTCAGCAATAACTTTTCCATTACTGCCATCTAACATTATAAAACCAGCTTCTGCTTCATCATCTTCTTTTATAATCATATCTGTTGGTTTTGGCAATAATTCAGTAAATTTCTCTATGGATAGAGTTCCCCCTGCATTAACACGCATTTTCATCAATTTACCAAATTCCTCTTTTGCACCAGGAATATCTCCTGCTAAATATAGTTCATTTGCTCTTGCTATTTTATCTTTCATAGCTTCAGTTACTTCAAGATTATACTCTTTCGTAACTTCTCCATCTTCCCCAAGAATTTTATAAGCCTGTCCTACAACAGGACCTCCGCCAAAAAATGAGTAAAATCCAGCTTGAATTAATAATACAACAAACATAATTCCCAAGAACGCATTGATTCTGCTTAGCACCTCCATACTGCCTTTTATTCCTTATCGGATATAAATACTTTTCTAATTTAATGGATGACATAATTTATTAGTAAATTATGTCAGCTATTAAGCTTGAAGAATAGTTCGCCCTCCTTCTAATTAAGTGTTAGATATATCTCTGCCAGAATTACTTAAAGGAAATCAGTAATATTTATATATCTCTTAATCTTAATTAATATTGTGGGGGTTATTGATCTATGGCATATGTTTTAGAATATGGCAAAAAAGAATTATTAAGTGATATTGTGTCTGGAGAATGTAATGAATCAGTCCTACAATCACATCTTAATGAAGCAAACGTTAGTGGATTTCTTAAGGATGCAGATCTTAGGGGGGTAGATTTTAGTGGCATATCTCTTAGAGGATATAAACTTTTTAGGGCAAATCTTGAAGGGGCAAACCTTAAAGGTATAAACCTTAGGATGTCAGACCTTAGAGAAGCAAATCTTGAAGAGGCAAATCTTGAAGGGGCAAATCTTTACAGAGCCAATATGCGGCGTTCAAACCTTACCAGAGCAAACCTTACATCTGCTTATCTTAAGGAGGCAGATCTTTACGAGGCGAATCTTACATCTGCTTATCTTAATGGGGCGGATCTTGACAATACAAATCTTCTAAGAGCAATACTTTATGATACAGACATCAAAGGTGTGAGTTTTACAGAAACTATTAAGTGTCCATTGAGCAATGAAGAATTAAGATTACGTGGAGCAATAAGTTATTAAGCAATCAATAAGATTATTATGGTAAGTTATTTCTTTTTGTGTTTAAACTTTAGAGTAATTCCATTATTACAATATCTCTTTCCTGTAGGTTTTGGTCCATCTTCAAAAATATGACCTTGATGACCACCGCACTTTTTACAATGATATTCTGTTCTAAGATATCCTAGATGATAATCTGTTTTAGTTTCAAAAACATCTGGTAATGACTGAAAAAAGGAGGGCCATCCAGATCCACTTTCATACTTAGCAGATGATTCAAAAAGTTTTGTTCCACAACCAACACAAAAATACGCCCCTTCTCTTTTCTCTTTATTTAAAGGACTTGTTCCGGCAGCTTCTGTCCCTTCCTCATAAAGAACTTTTTTTCTTATTTTTTCTAATTCTTTTTTATCAGACATTTTACTTCTCTTTGTATTGCGATATATAAAATTAGCCATTATTTTCGAAAGATTAAATAATACTAAAGTGGTAACCTTTTTAAATAAAACCACTCTTTTCGTCCTATACGGGCCCATAGCTCAGTCTGGTCAGAGCGATTGGCTCTTAACCAATAGGTCGGGGGTTCGAATCCCCCTGGGCCCATTTACATTTACATTGAAAAATGCTACCCCCAATTCACTTTTTAAGTTGTATGATCTTAATAGCTATATTCTTTCCATTTTTTGGTTGGAGTTCGCTAATAATATTGTTGGGTGGTTTTTTTATAGATGTAGATCATTATCTTATCTATGTGATAAAAAAGAAGGATATTAGTTTGATCAGAGCTTATAATTATTTTAGATATGGGTCAAATAATGATTTTAAAGACCATCCTTTAATCTTTCATTTCGTAGAATTAACAGCAATATTGATAATCTTTTCATTCTTTAATTATTTAGTGTTATTATTAACCATAGGAGTTCTTACTCATTTATTGTTGGACTTAATTCATGAAATAAGAAATAAAAATGATGTAGATATTGGAAAGAATTGGTCATTTATTACATGGATTAAAAGACAAATTTAGCTATTATCATAGTAAACTTTAAAAATAAAACACCAACATAATTCTTTTAATTGCCCCGTTGGTGTAGTCCGGCCAATCATGGAGCCTTCTCAAGGCTTCGACCCGGGTTCAAATCCCGGACGGGGCACCATTTTATCTATAATTTATTAACCACTAAGAAGTAACTAAATAACAGAAAGATTTATAAACAATAAATATCCTTCATTATCATGATGGTTACGGTTGAATTATTGTATAGACCTAATTGGAACATAGATTTATTCTTTAAGAAGTTTAAAGTAAAAAGATTTAGCAATGGCTGCCTTAATGAATATGTTGATACTGCAATAGATAAAAAGATTAAACAAAAATATCCTTATTTTATTCAAAGATCAGCTAAATTTCTATCATCTAAACTCAAAATGGTAATAACTGGAGAAGATAATTATTCTAATGAAAAGAAAGAAATTGAGGAAGATATACGAAATAGGATGGGGCTGTTAATCGCTCTTAATGGATTAGAGTATAGGGTGGGTGGTTATGATAATAATGGTGGTGACATTTTATTAACATCCTCTTCAGGTAATTCAAATCATAATGATCTTGAAAATCAAGTCAAAAATTTATCCTCTCAATTTAAAAGAAATTTCGATGTCCGTCTAATGGGGGAAATAAAGTCCATCCCTGCTAAAGAATATAAAAGATACTGGTGATAACTATGGAATATAAACTACTTAGGCCACATATAAATAAATCAGGACTCATTGATGATTATAGGGTTTCCATTGTTGATGAAGAAATAAAAGATTATAATTTTGGAATATTTAATCATATTTTAACTTTATTTAATATAAAGAACAAAGAACTTGAAACACGTAATAAAACTTACGATGAAGTAAGTTCAACAATAGATGATCTTTTGAAAAAACACAGAATTAAAACAAACTTTCATTATAATCATCAAACATTAGTATCTTGTAATGAAAAAGATATAATCAAGTTTAATCGGGATCTTTTTAAGGAATATGGTATTGAAATAAATTATACGAGACTAAATGAAAAAATTAATTGAAAGAGTCAAGGATCTTTTTAAGAAAGATAAACTTCCACAAAAGGTTAGTGACCATCTAGAGTATACAAGAGATGTATATGCTTTTATTAAGCAAGATACAGATGGAAATTCATACATTCCAATACCTAAAGAAATATATGATGAAGGAAGTGATATGGTAATTGAATGGAATAACTCTATTATTAAAACAATAGATATGCATTCTTATCTTTCTTACATGAATTTTAAGGAAAACTTGGAAGGAAGAGGGTATAATATTATGTTAAATGATAATGAAATGAAAGATACATTAATGAAAGGTAATGATTACATTCTAAATTAAAAAGATTTTTATATTACTTATTTTTTAGTTATTTCATGAAAAAGAGTGGATTACTTATTTTTATTATATTATTCTTAGTTGGTTGTTCTACAGATTTAGAAGATGAAAGAGTAACTTATGAATATGATAGTGATGGAAATATGATAAAAAAATCAATTGACATTAATGGTGATGGCGAAATCGATGAGGTTACAAATTATGAAGTTTATAGTTATGGTAGTAGAATAAAATCAGTATATAGCATGGGTATAGGGGGCAAAGTTGATATGATTTGGACTTTTGAATATGATGGTGATGGAAATAAAATAAAAAAATCATATGACAATGATGCTGATGGTGAAGTTGATGAGATTACAAATTATGATAGTGATGGAAATATCATAAAACATGAAAAAGTAAATGATACTGATGATGGAGAACCAGAACCTGAACCGAACCAGAACCTGAACCAAAACCTGAACCTGAACCAGAAAAAACTTATGAACTTGATTTAACTATAAAGGATACTCCAGAAGAATATAAAGAACTAGAACTATACTTACCAAAATATGGAGAAGTATTTGGAATTCATTTTTTTGCCAGTAATAGAGTTTCAGATTCAAAATTATCTCATGCTATGAATGTAATGGCAGAATATTTAGATAATGATAAAGATGGTTTGCCAGATAATCCTTTAGTTGTAGATAAAATGGTTTCATATAACGTTGGAATGTATATGTTTGAAGATGAAGACGAAGATGAGGATTCAAATGTATGGGATTTGGACATAGAAGTTCTAAATAGTTTACAAGGATTATATGAAGATGAAACAAATCCTTCATATGAGTTCGATGCAAGTATAGAAGAAATATTACATTTAATCACTGAGAGGGGTTATGCAGTAGTATATCCCGACATATTTGGAGAATTTTCAGGATCTAAGGTTGCAAATTTAATGGATGAAGCAAGAGGTGGACATTTTGAAGAAGATGAAGACTGGGACGAAGATAGCGGACGAGGAAATGGTGCAGTCCCTAATTATTACCCTTCCGAATCATGGTACCATTACGATGATGAAACCTGCAGTTATGCTTGTATGATCACAGAATATATGTATTGGGCACTTACTTCCATCCTTGGAGCTCAGGAAGACAGATGTTCTGAGATAGATCATGAATGGGAATTATGTACTAAAGAATTAGTTCAAGAAAAAGATTCTGAAATATACGATATTTTAACAGATCCACAATATAAATTAGCAACCACCCTTCCGGATGGCACTTATTAAAAAGAATTAAAAATCACTTTCAGCCCTTCCATCTTTATTAAGATAGAAAGAAATATTAGTATCTATTTTTTTTTCTGCTATATGATCTAGTGTTGTATACACTCTATCTCTTTCTGAAGCTGAAGGAAATGGGTTGTTTGCCATATACTTTTCTTCCCGTAATTTACTTAAATGATTGTATAATTCCTTACCAAAATTATTTTCATTTATTAACTTAGCACTACTTTTACATCTATGGAAAACTTTTTTTTCCATATGAGTTAATTTACTAACTAAACCATTATCTTTCTTAAATATTACACTATTTTCAACCATTTTTATGTCCACCTCATAAATTAGTATTAAATTGTATTATTAAGTTATATTTAAATTTAACTGAAATAATCAGAAGGCAGATAATTAAATTTCTCCTTGCTCTTTACACCAACTATTTCAAAATCCTCAATAATGCTCTCATACTGCGCTCTTAATTGCTGAACAAAGATATCAAATTTCCCTTCTTTTAAGCTCTCAAAATTGATGATCATATCCCAGCTTCCAAATATTTTAGTGATGGATACCACTTCAGGAGTCATACGACAAAATCCAATCAGTCTTTTATCAATATCAACATCATAGGAAGCATATTTAAGAAATATCTTTTTATTGAATATTCCTAATTTATTTCCATCAAGAACAGGTTCAAATTTACGTATAATTTTCTCCTTTTTCAATGACTTCAATTTTGCTACAATAGTCTTAAACGTTAGTCCACTACCTTTAGCAAGATCTTTTAGGGTTATTGTTGGATTATCAAGCATGTATTTGCATACCAATGCTTCTGAGTCACTTAATTTAACAGGGGCCCTATCCCCCCCAATAATCTTTCCAAAAATCTTTGATTTTGCCCAGGGATTTAAATAAGAACGCCCAAATTTATGGGTAACAATGACTGTGCAGATATAGTTATTCTTGATTAATTCCTTATGTTCTGAGATGAATTGTTTCAATATTTTATTAAAACTTGAAGGATTTGGAGACAAAAACAATGTCATAGTATCAAATTTTCCCTGTAATGTCTCAATCTGAACAACTTCAGGAATTTCTTTCAATTTTGAAACTAAGTTTATAGACTCATCATATCCCCGATACATCTGAAACAACACCAGATATCCATTAAAATCAAATTTTGAGTAGTCAAAAACTGTTGAATAGAACTTTATTTGTCTCTTTTTTCTCATCGATTTTACAGCATAACTTATCCGTTGCTCACTCGTCTTTAAACTTCTAGCAATCTTTGATAAAGTTGCCCTACTATTTCTGTCGAGAAAGTATAATATTCTATCATTTAGTTTAGACATATTTTGTTATAATTGCCTTTAGTATATAAATATTTCCAATTTTAACAAAAATATATATGATATCTTTTATATTAATAAACGCCTTTTTAATATAAAAAAGGGCGTTAAAGTTAGTTTTTGAGAAAAAAGATGAAAATTGGACTAGAACTGGAAGGGCACTTGATAGATAAGGAAGGTACATTATCAAATAGAGCATTAGAGGTAATAGCAGATCCAAGAAATAATGGAGATATACTTCCAGAACTATCAAAAACAATGTGGGAAGTCATTGCCCCTCCAGAAAGTGATTTAGGAAAAGCATATGATTCTTTCAGGGAAAGGTTAATCATGCTTAAAGATATAGCAAATGATTATGGATTAAGGGCTATGCCTGTTTCTTCTTTACACAATGAATCCCCAATTGAATCAAGAGATTATGAAAGGCCAAGGGGGATGAGAAAAAGAATCATACTAAAGAATGAAAAAAGAGACCTAGAGCATCATTTGACAGGAACTCATGTCCATGTTGACAGGATTGAAAATGATAAACAAGCTTACAATCAACTTTTACTTATGCATGCAATGGATCCTGTATTCAGTTTGATGTCTTCAAGTCCGTTCTTTCATGGAAAAAATAGTTTGAAAGATTATAGGGTAGATATTTACAGGAATAAGGTTTTTGAAGACTTTCCAATACAAGGACAGCTTTTGGAATATCCAGCATCATTAGAAGGTGCATTTGATAGGCAGAGAGAATGCTATGAAGATTTCACTAAAATCTTAAAAGAACATGATTTAGATACTGATGGATTAAATGAACTTAATTGCATCTGGGGACCATTAAGGCTCACAGGGTTTGGAACAATTGAATCAAGGGCATCTGATTCAAATAAATTATCTAACGTAATTGCATTGGCGGCACTTTACAAGGGAATATCTGAATACGTTAATAGTGAAAATCCTCGTATTGAAATAGATAATGGAGAATATGATATTGGTCAGATGTTTGTTCCAAAAAATGGAAAGATAATCATACCTAGCTATGCTCAATTAAAAGATTTTGAAAGAATAGGAGTAGAACAAGGATTGGAAAACCCTTTATTGAAAAAGTATTTGTCAAATATAGTAGATACTTGCTCAAAGGGTCTAGAAGACAGATCATACTTAGAGCCTTTTGTCAGGATGATATTTGAAGAAAGAAATTTTTCAGATGATATAGTTGATTATGCAAAATCCAATGGGTTGGAGAAACATGATATGATCAATGGCGATGCTGCAAAAATATTAAGAAATCATATTGCAGATACATATGAAAAAGATTTATTAATGAATTAATTTCTTTCTTCTTTATCTCCTTTTTCTTAGTTAATCTTTTAAATTAAAAAGAATTCTATAACCTTATGCCGCAGTCGCATAATCTGGTATTGCGCAAGGCTCGAACCCTTGTTTCCTTCGGGATATCTCGGTTCAAATCCGAGCTGCGGCGTTTTACTTTATATATATAAGAAAAAGGAGGGTTTTACCCCTCCAGTATCACCAATAACTATAAATGAAAAGGATTATTTAAATCTTACTAAAAAATTATAATATAATAATATATATTTATATATTTAGAAATAAATTAAAGAGAAATGGACAAAGAAAAGATACTTCAACAAGCTTTTGATATTAAGAAGAGAACAATATTTCCTGATATTGAAGAGAAAGGAATAATAGACATAGCAGATCAAATAATGGTTGAAAGAAATGGGGTTGTAAGGGGTTTAGAAACTAAAGTAGATAAATTATCTAATAGAATACTTAGGGATGTTGATAATCCAAAAAACTGGCAACCATCTGATTATTTACCTGATTTTTCAGGTGAATGGGTTGATGATATAAAGAGTATACAAGAACAATCTAGTGCATTGCCAGATGAATTACTTGTTGTATTAGTAGGTAATATGATAACAGAAGAATGTTTACCAACTTATCAAACACTTGTTAACCGACCAGGTTCTGTTAGAGATTTAACTGGAAAGCAAGATACTGCTTGGGGAAAGTGGACAAGATGGTGGACTGCTGAAGAAAATAGGCATGGAGATTTATTACATACATACTTAACATTCATACCTAGGTTGAATATGCGTGCCATAGAAAGAGATATTCAACATCTATTAGGAAGTGGATTTGATCCAGGTATAGAAGAAGACCCATACAAATTAATGGTTTATACTAGCTTTCAGGAAAAAGCAACCCATATTTCTCATGTAGGAACTGCTAGGATTGCTAGAGAACAGGGAGATGAAAAGTTAGATACTATTTGTACTATTATTGCTAAAGATGAAGCAAGACATTTTAGTTTTTACAAAGGAGTTATGATGGAAATATTTGATGCAGATACAGATGGTGCTATGACTTCGTATGCTAATATGATGAAAAAAACTATACCCATGCCTGCTGAAGAATTAAATAGTATTAGAAATCCAACTTTATATACTGACTTTTCTGAAATAGCTCAATCAACCAAGATTTATACTGCTAAAGATTATGCAGGGGTAATGGAACAATTAAATGCAGAATGGGGGATAAAAGAAAGGGAAGTAACAACTATTGAAGCAATTCAAGCCAAGGAATATCTATTGAAGCTCCCTCAAAGATATTTGAAATTGGCTGATAGGAGAAAAAATAAAGAATTCAGTTTTGATATTTCTAGATTTGATTGGGTTAAATAAGATTGAAATAATTATCAATTAAGTTTTTACCGATTTATCCTAAAAGTGTTATGTATGAATACTGCATTTTATTATTTATTATAATTAAGTTTCCTCAATTCATTATTTTTGTAAATATTAGCTTTATGCCAATATTCTATTCTGTCTTTTTTGAATAGTTCTTTATTTTCTTCATGAAATTTATTGTATAATTTACATACTATTTTATCTATTACATCCTCTTTTTCCATAAACAAGAACATAACTATCAAGTATAAATATTTAACCCTTATTCTTCCCGAAAGATTATTATATTAAATACAATTATCTTTAATTATGGAAGCAACAATATATCATAATCCTAGATGCGGGACATCAAGAAATGTAATGGAAATTTTAAAAGAGAATAATTCATGTATAACAGTAATTGAATATCTAAATAATCCTCCAAGTGTAGAAGAAATTAAAGAATTATTAAAAAAACTTAATCTTGATTCTGAAGGATTGATGAGGAAAAAACAAGATGAATATTCTTTGATAACTCCTGGAATGTCTGAAGAAGAAAAAATAAAAATTATTCATGAAAACCCAATATTGATAGAAAGACCAATTGTAATAACCTCTAAAGGGGCTAAAATCTGCAGACCAAAAGAAGTTGTATATGATTTAATTTAGTAAGATTTAAATAATATTAAAGATTAATTAACAATATGTCATTTTTAGGTTTTGGAAAAAAATTATCAACCGAAGAGATTTCTGAAGAGATTAAAAATTTAACCTGGGGAATAGAAAAAGAAGCAAAGAAAGTTGAACGATTTGAAAGGGATCCAACCAATCATGAAAATTGTGAAGACACTTTAAAGACATTAAAAACAATCAGAGATATTTCAGAAGAAGCAATAAAAAAAGCAAAAGGTAGACTAAAACAATCTTTTGTTTGATTTTAATATTTTTCTTTTTTGAATAAAATCAGGAGGGAAGAAAGAGCATTAGTTCCCCCCTGCACAGGTTTGGCGTTATTAATATACACTTGGAGGCATTCTTTGATTCTGATTCATAATGATACCGATAAAAGTCTCAGAGAATTCTTCCACTTCTTTTTTTGTCCATGATTTATCTTTATTCATATTTATCACCTCATTCAACAATTTCTACTACAACTTTAGCAACCAATTCTTCTAATTCATACTTCATGGTTATCACCTAAAATAGAAATAGTAAAATCAGTTTAAATACCTCACGCGTACATGTCCAGTGAGAAGAATAACGCCCTACTTACTCACTCTCTATCATAGTGTCTTAATAGACACTCCAAGAGCATAAGGAGCAGGGCAGAATTATTAGATATAATCTACTATTTAAATATAACTCTTAATCAATCCCAGTTAGTTTTATGAATTCTTTTCTAAATTGTAGTTTTCCTTTATGTAAGTTTTTAATTCTTTGTAAAAAGACATAAGATCTTTTTTGTTCAATTTTATATTGAATGTCTTCTCTGCAAGGCTTCCATAAGGCTCTACATTCTTAAAACTCAACTGGTAATCATCTTTTAATTTAGATATAGTAGTTTCTAATCCCATTAAAAAAGTTAATAAGATTATTTAATATTTAAACTTTACTTTTTAGAACTACTTTTCTTCTTTACCGATCTACCTTCAGGATTATACCACCAACCATTACCATTTTCCTTAAATAGTTCATCTCTTTCTTTTATCCATCTTTTATATTCTACATTAGATTCAAAACCTAATACTTCTTTCAAACTCATATCTTCCATACTTTTAACAGAATCAACCTTTTCTTCCAATAATTCATCATTACCTTTTTGATTTATGTTAATCTCATTCTTTATTTTTTTTGGCACCAAATTGTAAATATTACTTAATCTCTTAACCTTTCCAAATTTATTAAAGAGATATTCTCTTGCAGTATCTTCATCTTTATAAAAAAGAGAACAATAATTATACCTGGCGGCATTTTGGAAATTTATATTATAATCTTTTCCAATGCCCAATCTGTTTATTCCCCTCCTCTTCTTTTTTATTCCTTTCCTATATATCAGACCATTGAATTCAGTATGTGATGCAATAATTGATTTTATAAAAAAATTAGATCTTGCTTCAGAATATTTTATTTCCTGTTGAGAATTAATTTGCTCTATCACACAATCGTCTATATCTTTTCTTAGTATTGCACCAAATTCATTAACATATTCACATATTGTAGATGCCAATATTCTTGTTATGTCTTTCCTAAATTCTCTATAGTTTTTTCTTACCATTCCTGCATCTGGAATTAAAGTAATATCTTGATCATACTTTAAGTGATTCTTCTTTAATAAGAGAGAGATATCAAAATTATTTTCTAATAATCTTTCCTTAAACCATTCTTTCGCATCCATTTTTGCAATCTTATTAGTCATTTTATTAATTATTTAAAGTGATGTTAAGTCAATCTTTGGTATAACAGATAAAAAGAACCATATTAAAAATAAGATGAATAATACCAAGACTATAAAAAAACCAAGCTTATAATTAATCCACTGTTTGTAAATACTTCTCATAGTTATTCTTGTAATACTCCTTCTAAATTATTTTTCTCAGCTAGACTTGCATTGTACTCTGCAAGAGACCTAACACCTAATTTATCTTCCAAATAGTCTCCAAAAGCATCAGGAGAATCAAAATTTAAACCTTTAATTATATCTTCTTCAAAATCTTCGTATAAATCAAAATTTAACTCTTTAGCGTGACGTCTTAAATATTTGCTGCCACTACTAAAATTAAGTTGCCTGAATGACCATTTTTGAAGATTATTAAGATCTTGAAAATCTAATTTATCCAACAATTCTTCTTCATAATATTCATAAGAATCATATCCAAGTATTATTGAACAAACGTTATCAATAGAATAATTATATTTCCTTGCAATATCTTCTTCTGTATTCTCTCTCTTTCCATATTTATCTTTTATGGAATACATTTCTAATATTTCTTTCTTATTCTTGTCTGAAAATTTTATCATTTTATTACTCTCTTTATCTCTAATAAATATCACTCATAATCTTTATTTAAGTCTTTGGTTTTTACCTAAATCATATTCTTCTATGACTTCATACTTTGGACCTTCTAAACTAAGTTCTGATTTCATTAGGTAGAATTTATCAATTACAAAATCAATCTTTGGCACCTCTATTTTTTTTAATTCTTCTAAGAACTTTTCTTTATCACAGCTCTTAACTCTTGCAATTGTTAGATGACTCATGAATCTTTCTTCTTTCTCAAAAATATTTTTTAATTTTTCATCAACTTCTTTTTGAAGTTTTTTACAATTAGTTAAATGCAGCCAAACTATCCTGATAAATTTCTCAGAAAAAACACCAAGATTCCCCCCTTCTGTTATAAATTTATTAAATTTTATACTTCTTAATCTTTCTTTTACAATCTCAATCTTTCCTTCATCAATCTCTCCCAAGAATTTCAATGTCAAATGAAGATTATTTATCTCAGTGGTCTTACCAATAAATTCTGGAAGTTTTTCCTGTACTTCCTTCACTTTTTCTTTAACTTTCTTTGGAAGGTTAATAGAAATAAAAGATCTTATTTGGTTCATTTTAGTTAAATATACCCCCTATAAGATTCAATAAGATAATTTATGATTCATTCTTTCTATCCTTATATTGAACTGTTATAATTCTTATTCAATTTCTTGGATTTCTTTTTTCCCTTGATATAATCTAATTCCAACCTACATATGGGGAACAGGTCTCCCCCTTTTAATGGTTGTATGTATGCTTTGGGTGAAGCATACTCACATCTTTCTGCATTCAATGAACAGTATGGGTTTTTTCCCTTCATTTTAGAGAATTTTGCCTCATTCTTTATACATTCTTCAATATTTTCCATCCTATTTATCTCCCCAAACGAGGGCAATATCAGATATTTTTAAATCTTTCTATTCCCTACATTTTCTTTAATTTCTGAAACCCTTCAAATGCAACAACAACTCCAAGAATAAATAATAATGCTGAAATAATAACTAACATATAATTTTCTTGTGCAAAATACCCATTAGATGAAAAAATCAGATATACTAATGCAGATAAAGTAGTTACCAAAACAAATAAAGCAGGTATTACTATAAATTTAACATTCCTTTTTTTTGTTAAAAAGAAAGATGAAACCGTAATCATAGATATGGATGCAATCAATTGATTTGAAGATCCAAATAATCTCCATAGGGATTCATAACTCTGTGTTATTGCTATTAACCATGCAGGTACTATAGTTATTAAAGTAGTTAGATATCTATTTTTTAATTTTGGGAATAAATTCTCCGATAATACAAATCTTCCAATCCTTGATGAACTATCAACTGTTGTTAATATAAATTGGTTTACCATAAATGCCCCTAACACTGCAGCTAGACTACCTGTCAATATAGGCAGGCCCATTGAACCAACTATGTTTCCATATCCTGTCGAGAACAGAACAATCCATCCTTTTTTCAGTAGATCAGAAAATCCACCAGTTTGTACGCCCCAATTAACTCCTGAAATCACAACTATTGTTACAAATACTGCTAATAGCCCTTCCATCAACATTGATCCATATCCTATAGGTTTTGCATCTGATTCTTTTGATAATTGTTTACTTGTTGTACCGGATGATATTAATCCATGAAATCCAGAGACTGCACCACATGCAACTGTAATAAATAATATGGGCCAAATTGGAAATATATCTGAATGTATATAATGGGGTGCTGAAATTATTGGTCTAACAATTATGATTGCTAAAAAACCTAAGAATAAGATTAATGACATTTGTAATGCACTTAAATAATCTCTCGGTCTTAATAGCAACCATATTGGAACTACAGAAGCTACCCCTGCATAAAGAATTATTATTGTTACCCAAATATTTTTTAGCATAACCGGATCAGATATTGGTAAAGATAATGGAAAATTATTTCCAATCCACGCAAAAATGAATATAAGAATCAAGGCAATTAAACTTGTAAGTTTATAATCCCATCCAAATTTATTGACACCAAATCCAACAATTATTGATATTAAAGTTATTGCTATTAAGGGGATAACTAATTCTGGCTTTTGGATTATACTATCTGCAGCAGAAACTGAGAACACTGTTATTATCAGAACAACAGTAAACCAAATCATAATCCCAAAAGTAAATCCTGATTTTGTATTCAAGAAATCTTTTGCTATATTTGATATATTTTTTGCTTTGTATCTAACAGAAGCCATTAATATTGTATAATCATGAACTGCACCAATCAATACAGATCCAAGAGAAACCCATAATACTACAGGTAACCAACCAAAATAACTTATTGCAAGTATTGGCCCAATTATGGGTCCTGCACCAGCAATTGATGCAAAATGATGTCCTAACAAGAATGGTTTTCTTGCTGGAGAGAAATCAATATCATCTTTATATCTCACAGCAGGGGTTTTCTTTTTATCATCTGGTTTAATTTGCTTCTCTAAATATCTTCCATAGAATCTATACCCTAAAAATAGCCAAAGACAAACCAATAAAAGTATCCATACTGAATTCATAATAAGATTAATAAATAAAATAATATATAAAACTAACTAAAATAAAATAATATATAAAACTAACTAAAAAGAATTACTTTCTAATCTTATCTATAATAAAACCAATAATTCCTAATACTATTGATCCAATCCCTCCAAAAAAGAGCATTATCATGAACATTATAGATATACCAAATGCATCTTGTTGAAAGATTGTACCAAGCACTAATAATGAAATAATTGCAAGAATTGAAGTTGTTATTGCGCCAGAAAATAAGCCTAGAGTATATTTCATTTTCTTAGTAAAATTTTCTTTTCTGATAATACTAAAAATAAAATAACCAGAAATAACTAATAATAATAATATTGGCCAACCATTTTCAATAATATCTGGATCTGGTATTCCTCCCAATCTAATTAGTTGAGAAAACAAACTAAATATCATAGAAATAAACCAGATTAAGCTTCCTAGAAAAAGCAATCCTTGAATAAATAAGGCAATTTTTTTTGAAGAACCTTTAATCATAAAAATTGTCAAAGCTATTCCAATTATTAGTGAAAATATGAGAGAAGTTATCCAAAAAACAAATCCAATTTTTTCTTGTTGTTGTTTATAACTTGTATCTTGAGGATAGGTTGGAGGTTCTTCTGTAGGTTCTTCTGAAGGCATTATTTCTGGAGTAATAAAATCTTCTTCAGCTAGTAAAGGACTAACAAACAGTAAGAGTAATATTGGTATCAATAT
>JAHWIG010000005.1 GCA_019322735.1 Candidatus Woesearchaeota archaeon
ATTGTCTATATACTCATCAACTATACATTCTTCATATATATTCATACTATCATAAATCTTCATTTTTATCACCTATTTTTATTAGGATAAAATCCCAAACAAAATCAGGAAGACAAAGCATTAAACAAAGCCTTCTCGATAGAAATAATATTAGCTAATTTACTTTAAATATCTCACGCGCACATGTCCAGTGGCTAAAACTCAGTCAACTTCTTCATCTTAGAATAATCAATTAATGTAGTGCTTCCTTCTGTTCCGCCTTTTATTGTTTCAGTAGAAATGAACTTATTATCAGATAACTTTTTGATGCTCCTTTGAAATGTTTTATATGCCTTATCCCCTCCCTTCTCTTTATATCTCTCATAAAGCTCACCAATCTTCATCTTAGGATTTTCTTTCACAACACCCAAGACAAATTGAAGTCCTCCATCAAGAGCAGAAGTGCTTTTGATAGTAAAGTCATCTAATCTTTCTATAATGTTATTCACATCCTCAACTTCTATCTTTTTACCGCCCCTTCTCTCTGCAACATTACCAGCTTCCCTCATTAGATATAATCCTGATCTTACATCCTGTAGTTCAACTGCTTTCTTAACAACAACATTAAATGCATTATCATCCCAAACACCATCAACAAAGGCATAGCTTCCTCTATACCTCAATATATCCTCCGTTTCTTCTAAGCCATAAGCTTTAAATTCCATCATCTCAATCATCAATCTTGATTTAATTCTAGGATCAACATTATTTGCCCACCCTTGATCATTGGTAATAAGCAGGATGCTCTTCCTATAAACTCCCTCCAAAAGAGCATACAGGAAATCCAATTCTTCTGCTTTATCTATCTCATCAAAGACAAAAACAGCAGATTTTTTATTCAATAATTTGACAGCGATATCAAGAAGCTCATCTGTCTTCTTATTATGAGTCAACTTATATCCTAATTTCTCGCATAGCTCAATAGCAACCTTATAGCTTGTATTTTTCTTCCAGCAATTTACATAAACTGGCTCAATCTCATCTGTTTCTTCCTCAACCAATTTCAACATATGCTTGCAGACAACAGTCTTTCCAATCCCGCTAGGCCCAAATAAAATCATATTAGTTCCATTTCTCTTTTGGTCCAATGGCTTGATACAGAAAGCTAATTTTCTTTGCTCTTCTTCCCTGCCCCTGATCACTTTTGGCATATAATCATAATCCAAAGCAACAGGATCTTTAAATAGGGATTCATCTGACCCTAACATTCCTTCAAAAATTGCCATTTATACTCCACATTTTTTTATGTTTTTAATTTCAATGGATATTAGGGCTTGGAGACATTAGTCTCCTTGCCAAGCATACCATTAAATAACCCCTTAATAATAAAAAAGAAAACCAGATTTATATAGTTTTTGTAAAAAATTTAAAAATCCTTCAAACTATCTCTTTATTATTTTTAATCCACCCATATACTTCTGCAACACTTTTGGAATATTAATATAACCTTCTTTAGTCTGATTATTCTCCAAAATAGCAACCATAGCTCTGGATGTTGCTATTGCAGTATTGTTCAAGGTATGAACATAGAATCTATTTCCTTTATCATCTGCCCGAATATTCAATCTTCTTGATTGTGAACCTTCCATATTAGTTAATGAACAGAATTCATTATAACCTTGTTTCCTTGGACTCCAATATTCCAAATCACAACTTTTAGCTTTAAGGTCCCCTAAATCACCAGAACAACATTCTAACACTCTTATTGGAATATCTAATTGCTTAAAGATATCTTTAGAAATGCCCAACATTTCATCATAGAATTTATAAGAATCTTTTGGTTTACAGATAACAATCATCTCAACCTTATTGAACTGGTGAGTCCTAAACAGCCCTTTCTCATCAATACCATGACTGCCTATCTCTTTTCTGAAACATTGGCTATAACCACATATCTTCAATGGTAGTTCATTAGAATCAATAGTCTGGTTGATATACATACCAATCAATGGATGTTCTGAAGTCGCAATAGGATACAGATCTTCCCCTTCAATTTTATAACTCATCTCTGCAATCTCTTCATGGGAATAAACTCCTTTCAAGACTTCTTCACGAATCATCAAAGGAGGCTCAACAAGTAAATAACCTTTCTTAACCATAAAATCAATTCCAAATTGTATCAACGCCTGGTTAAGCCGAGCCAAATCACCTTTCAGATAAAAGAAACCATTTCCAGAAACACGAGAAGAACTATCAAAATCAACTATTCCTAGTTCTTCAGCCAATTCAACATGCCCTTTGACCTTAAAATCAAATTTCTTTGGCTTTCCAATTTTCTCTCTTTCAACATTCTCCCTGTGATCCTTGCCGATAGGAACAGATTTATGGATGATATTTGGAATCTTATACAATAAATTATTTATCTCAGTTCTCAAAGAATTAACATTTTCTTCTTTTCCTTTTATCTTATCAGGGATTTTTTTGGCTTCCAAAACTTTCTTCTTAAAATTCTTTCCAGCCTTCCTTAAATCATTGATTTCCCCACTAATAACATTTCTTTTATGTTTTAATTGCTCTACTTGATACAATACTTTTCTATATTCTTCATCTTTTTTAATAACTTCATCAACACATTTAAGTCTATCATTCTGAAATCTCTTTTTAATATTATCCTTGACAAGTTTCTTGTTCTCCCTAACAAACTTTATATCCAACATTATCCAACTACCCTTATTTTTTCTCCAAAATTTATGGCATCCAATAAAATTCTTCCAATCTTATTTCTTTTATGGATTTTTAATACCCCTCCAGAACCAACTTTAGCACTCATTAATATGTCCTCATTAATATAAATCTCAATATCTTTTCCACTCATAGCTCCACTAAAATAAAACAAAACACCACTCTTTGTTATTTTAGTTGTGAATTCAACACTTTTTTTCCCGCCTTCACTTTTTTCTTCTCCCATCTCTCTTACATCAATACCTATTCCAAGCTTTTTCTCAATACTTTCTATATTCTTTCCTTGTTTACCTATTAATTTAGCAACATATTTCTTTGGAACATAAACAACACATTTATGGTCCCCAGACATCTCTGCCCTTACCTCACTGCTGTACTTCTTGAATTCTTCTTCAATACTTTTAGCTGCAAGTTCATGGCTTGGACTTTTCTTCCCTTCTTTTACAGGAACAACAACAGTCTGATCCCCATAACTATATAGCTCATATACTGGTTTTTTGGTTTCAAAATCATTAACAACAACAATTGGTCTAGCTAAATCAGATTCAGTCATACCATGAGGGACCTTTACAGTCATATTCAAACTCAAAACACTTTCAGCAGCCCCATTCTTGATAAATATCACAGTATCAATTATCTGTGGAATAACACCCAATTCAATTCTTCCGACAAATCTTTGAATAGCATCAATAGGATTAGTAGCATGAACAACTCCAACCATCCCAACCCCACTTAATCTTAAATCTGCAAATAATTTAAAATCGCGAGTATTTCTCATCTCGTCAAAAATAGTATAATCCGGCCTTGATAATAATAGGATATCATGAATTTCTTGAGCATCTCCATGACTCAATGCATATTGAGTAACATTTTCAGGCAAAACTAAATCACGTGGAGCCTCAACAGTTTTTACAATCTTATCTTGTTTTGCATAGAACTCAGCTAAAGCCTGTGCAAAAGTACTTTTTCCCATTCCAGGTGCCCCTGCTATCAAGATTCCTTCTGCTTGTTCTTTAACTCTTTGATCTAACCGTTCAGATAAGTTATAATCTTCAAGATTTAATCTTTTGACTGGCTTTACAGCAGTTATTTCCCATCCATCTGAAAAAGGTGGCTTAGTAATAACAATTCTATACCTTCCAAGCTGAACAATAGTGCTTCCTGGTCTTTCTATCTCAATAAAACCATCTTTTCTTATGCTTGCTTCCTCAATAATCTCTCTGCTTATATCCTGTATATCATCCCTTTCCAATATCTTTTTCCCAACAGCATCAAAACTCCAGTTTCCAGGCATACCTTTCTTAGCATATGGCAGTACATTTTCCCTTAAATGAACACTCATAGTGGTCTTATCAAAGAACTTTTCCAATTTAAGGGTTCCAATAATATGATCAATCTTAATAAATATATTCTCAACCCCCTTTGCTCTTGCAACAGTTGCCTGCACTTTATCAGCAGTAAATAATACACCACCTTCATCATAAGCCAAATCCCTTATCAGTGCATCTATCTCTCCCCTTTTTGCATACTTTACTTCTGCTGCTGTTGGCTTTCGTCCGCCAAAAACAACATTAAATTTAAACTTACTGGATAAATTCCTTACTTTCTCAATCTCTTCTAATCCAAGAAATCCTATTGCCTTATTCAAATTAGCCTGATGTTCTAACTCCCTTAACACAGCCTCATGAAATAATACTTCTTTAACCTTTAATTTCTCATTCCTAATATACCTTGAAACAAGACCTTCAATAATAACAGAAGTATCTGGTACTAGTTTACTTACTTTATGTACTTCTTTTATTTTACCTGTTTTTTTCATACTTTTAGATTTATTCTATAATTTTTAAGTCTTTTGTTTTAATTTATGTAAATAGGCCTTCAATAACTCTATTAATCCTATTTAACCCAATAATAATCTTCTGAAAAAAACTAACTTTTTCCAGTTCAATTACAATTTCCTTCTCTACTAAATATGACCTTCCAATCTTATCTGTATATTCTACTTTCAATATTAAACTATTATTTCCTTCATTTAAATCACTTCCTTTTAGATTAAAACTTAGGTCTTGCTTCTGACTTAATTCCTTTATTGTGAACCCCCCTACAATATTATCAAGATCTACCTTAATATCTAATGGATTGCTCTTGCTTACTTTGTTTAATCTAAATCTTAAAGAAACATCATCTTCATATCTTACCTTCTCTAAAAAAACAAGATTGATAATTTCTAATTCAGGAAAATCAAGAACATCTGTTTCTAAATAAAATACTTTTGATACATCCTCATTCTGTGCCCTTACTTTTAATCCTTCTTTAGCTAAAACAGTAAATTCAACTGCCTTTTCTTGAGAAATCCCCAAATCAATACTTACACAATCATCCACACAGACATCAATATCCTCCAAATATACATTTCCATTATTCTTCACATTACAGATAATATCAACACTTTCACCAATATATACAAACTCATTCGCATCACAATTCAATTCAATCTTTTTAGAATATATCTTTTCTGATTCCTCTTCTGCTTCCTCAATCATCTCACTAACAGCAGAAAAACTTAATCCTGTAGAATCTTCTTTTGATGTAAAATTCAAACTATCTCTCTCGCCAGCTCTTGTATATATCTCAATAGGTAGTACATAGAAAAATCCCTCATCTAAGTCTTCATCAACCCTCACAATCCAATAAATCTCTTTCTGTTCACTTGGCCTTAACAACACACTTTGTTTATTTTTTCCAATAATATCTAATTTAGTGGTATTAGATACATACAATGTTGTAGAGACATAGTAATCTTCTAAATTCTCCACTTCAACTTTAATTAGATTATGCGAACCAAAACTAACTTCTTCTTCAACAACTTCAGCAGATATGGCAATCTTAGGTAATATTGAACCAATCTTTTCATTTAATTCAACATCAATAATCAATTCATCTACTTCGATATCAATTCCCCTCCCCAAGACGTTAAATTTGATTGAACTCTCTCCGGCATCTAAACTCTGCATTAACTTAACATGCCCAACATCAACATAACCAAACTCATGATATGTTAGATCAAATGCAACCCACCCATAATCAGGAAAGTATACCTCTGCCCATGCATGACTCCCAAAATCATTTAAATTATTCCAATCAGTATATGCAAAACCACTAACATATCTTGCAGGAATTCCTAAACTTCTTACCATGGCAATAAACAAACTAGTTAATTCATCACATACACCATACCTATTATCTAATACCCATGATGCTTTTTGAGATAATTTTTCAGTTAATGTAGTTAGGTCATAATCAATATTTTCTTCAACCCATCTAGCAATATTAAATACGGCTACAAATAAATCATTCTCACCTTCTACCAAAGAAGATGCAAGCGCAATTATATCTTCCTTATCAGAATCAATCTTATTTTGTGGCAAAGTATATTCAATCAATTCTTCATCCAGGTTATGAATAGGGAATGCAACTTTTCTTTTTACTTTGGTTAATAATTCTTCTAATTTTAGTTCTCCAAAAACAGTAAATTCAAATTTGTTCTGATCCATATCATCCCAAGAAAAGAATAAAGAATCATTAATCACTTCAGCTTCAGGAAAAATATCTAAAGATATTACTTCTTGATTACTATATTCCCGTGGAAATAAGTATAATTGAGTTCCAACTTCTTCAACAACATAATCGCTTTCCTCTGGAATTATCTCTAAACCAGAACTCACACTTACAGAAACTTCAATCTGCTTTGTTTGATATATCCATTCCTGGCCTTGTACACTAAAACAGAGAACAAAGAACATCAAAAATATGATTGTTTTTTCCATTATATATAAACGCCGAGGGAGGGATTTGAACCCACGATCCCAAAGGGACAGGATTAGCAATCCTGCGCAATACCAGGCTATGCGACCTCGGCATAAGAAATTAAGTAAATATGCTATTTAAATATCTTTTTATTTTATTTTAAGAATAACAAAGCAACCATTATACCTATTCCAAGAACAAGTGCAAATAAATGCAAGAATGAATCCCTTAAATTATATTCTTTATGTAATTCAGGGATTAAATTTGAGCCTGCAATATAGATAAATCCTCCAGCCGCAAAAGGTAATAAAGATAAAATAAACTCTTGAGAACCACTACCAATAATTAACCCTATAATTGCCCCAAAAATAGAAACCGTAGCAGATAAGAAATTAAGTAATAATGCTCTTGTTTTTGACAATCCAGAGTATAACAAAACACCAAAATCTGCAATCTCTTGAGGAACTTCATGCAGTATAACAGCTATTGTTGTAGCAATACCTGCAGGAATACTCACTAAATAACTACCAGCAATTATTAATCCATCTAAAAAATTATGCATACCATCTGCAACCAAATTTAGTGGTGCAATATGGCTTGTTCCTTTATCTTTCTTTTTTTTAGTAGATATTGTATGGTGGTGATGTAAATGCACAAACTTCTCTAAGATAAAGAACACCAATATTCCTGCTAAAATAGTTAATGAAATAGATAAACTAAACCCCCTTTTTTCTATTGTTTCAGGCAATAAATGCAAGAAAGCGCCACCAAATAAAGTTCCAGCCGATAAACTAACAAGGAACAATAATATCTTTTTTAGAAACTTATCTTTCAATGATAATGAGAATACTCCAACAAAAGATATAAGTGAAACAATAATCACACTTAAAATAGTATATAATATTGCTGTCATGTTATTTTTATAATTATATTGGTTTAAATAATTTTCTCTATCTTTTCAAAAGACTTATAAAAGAAATAGGGTTTTTCCTGCTTACAGCGGGGTAGGGCAGTCAGGAGTGCCCGTCGGGCCCATAACCCGGAGGTCAGAGGTTCAAATCCTCTCCCCGCTATCCTTTTACTTAAACAAAAACACTTAATCTTTTCTGAGTTTTTCTTTCTTTTAACAAAATACTTTCTTTCAAGAAATCACCTAAATTAATCCCAAACTTTTTCTTAATAAATTCTTTCGAATATTCAAGCATTAATTCTTTACTTCCAAAACATAATCCTTTATCCTTCAATGCTTTTCTTGTTGCTTCCCTTACAACCCACACACCAAGAGGTACACTATATTCTTCTGTGATGAATCTAAAGACCAATACATTCCCCTTCCTTTTCATCTTTCTTAATTTTTCAACAATTGGCAACCTGGCAGCATAATACCCTCCAGAAGTTTCTTTTGCATATTCTTTTCTACCAAAAACATTTTCATAATCTGTTGCATATTTCAGATTATTCCTTGACCAAGGATTAACCTCTTTCTTTACATACATCTCAAACAATTCAAAACTCCATTCACCTGGCAAAAACAAAACCAAATAATAATTTCCTAAATACCCTCCAAAATAAGCACCATAATCTACTTCATTATAATCTTTTAATTCATTAATAACTCCTTTAGAGATCAAATCATCAACTGCAGTAATGCTCCATCTTGTAGGAACCATCTTTCTTTTAACACCAACACCACCCACACTTAATATCTTCATTAATGTGTTCTCATCAATTCCTTCATCATATAAATAAGCAAGAGCATCATTTGCTTTAAGATCATTATCACCATAAACTTTTTCAACTTTCTGATTTATTTTTACATTCTCAGTAATCTTAATTTTACTCATATTTGCACTTGGCCCATGAGGGAGATTATATTTATCTAGTGCTAATCCACTTCCTGGTTTTTTCTCAAGATTTATCTCCATTTCTACAGGATTTTCAGACATACCAACTAATTGAGCAACTTCTCCAAGATTATGTATATTCGATTTCTTCCTAGCATTAACTAAAGAGCTTCTGAAATCTAGAACATCGTATATTCCCATATCTTCAATAGCCCATCGATTAGGATTATCATAGATATCTGCATCATCTTTAACTTCTTGTAAACCAAGAACTCCAATATTAACATTAGGATAATTATATCTTCCTATAAAAGGACTAGGAACAGAACCAAAGAAATCCTTCTTAAAATCTTTTACCTTACTGAATATCTGCTTTTTAGCACACCTAACACATAATCCACGTTCGAATATCCCAGAAACTTTACACATCAAGCACTTCATGAAATAATATAAGAATCAGCTATTAAAAAACCTTACGTATAGATGTCCAGTGTTATCTTTTTACTTTTATTTTTTGGCCAGGTTTAAGTTTATCTGGATTTTTAATTTGAGGATTTAATTGAAGGATGTCACTCCCATCATAATCATTTGCAATTTTATAAATTGTATCCCCTTCTTTTACTATATAATCCTCTGCATCTGCTAACATTTCAGAAAACAAAGGTTTTTGATTATAATTAATCATATCTTGTCTCATAAGGGCTTCCCTACTTAATACCTTTATAATAAATGATTTTGTTTCACTTGGCAACCTTTCAAAAAAGGTATCACCATCATTATAGCATTTTTTAGAAAAATCACAATAATCAATTAAAGTTTTAACATTTCCAGGGCCCCAATTATATGCAGCTAAACCAAGATGAATTTTCCCATCAAATTGATTAATAAGATCTTCCAAATATCCTGCCATCTCAGGTAGTGCAATAGAAGGCGACATCCTTTCATCTTCATACTTATTAATAATCATCCCTCTTTCTTTTGCAGTATTTTCCATGAATTGAGCAGGTCCAACTGCCCCTTTTGAAGATTTAGCTCTTAAAATATCTATTTCCCCACCTGCTTCTACAGCAGGAACACTCATCAATAGGTATTTTGATAACCCAGTTTCCTGACTTGCATATTCTATAATATCTTCAAACTTTGAAACATTCGATAATGCATTTTCAACAGCAGAAGAATGATATTTTATGATACATTCAATATTAACATTTACCTTTTCTTCTATTAACCTTGGTAGATTATAGGGCAAAACCTCAGAATAATTAGCAATTTTCTCATTTTTAGTATTAAATGGACTATTTTCTTGTGATAACCCCATTCCGTAATAAACTAAAGGAAACACAACACCTGCAACCATCAATGGTTTCATAAGCTTTTTCATCAGAGAATTCTCTACTTTATCTCTAGTGATATACCTTATTTTTTTACCATGATCAGTAGTCCAGACTATCTCTATATAATCATCGTCCATAGAGGAGAAGTCTACTATTTCATTTATAAAGCTTTCTATTTTTAACTACTTTAGAGTAATAAATGAAAAGTTTACTAATCAAACCGTTTAGAAACAATATCCCAATCAACAGCATCCATGAATGATTTTATGTAGCTTGCTTTATCCAAACCATAATCAAGAACAAATGCATGTTCAAAAACATCCATAACTAATAATGGAACTGCTCCAGATAAATGCCCAACATCATGCTCATTAATCCAGATATTAAACAGTTTATCTTGTTCTTTATCATAAGATAATATAACCCAACCGATTCCCCTCATTCCGCCAGTTGATTTGAAATCAGATTCCCATTTATCATAACTACCAAATTGAGTACATAATTTCTTATGAAGTTCAGAACCACTATCAAGACGCTTAGAATCTTTACTCATACACCCAAAATAATCTTCATGCAGCCGCATACCATTGAATTCCCACCCAAATCTTCTCTTTAGTTCACCATACTCATAAGTATCTGCACCTTTATTTAATAATTCTAGAACTTTATTTGTATGTGTTACATACCCTTGATATAACTTAAAATGATTCTTCAACAGATTATCACTAAATCCTTTCAATCCCATAAGATTATCAAAATTCTTTGCTTCATAAACCATAAAAACCACCACCAATAATTATTGTTAATAAAAATAATCCTAAGTATAAAAACATTTCTATACTAAAAACCTAAAACCTTTTATATGACTCATTATAACAATTATCTATGGCAATATTAGAAAAAGACATCCAATTCATAAGAGAAAAATTAGAAGCAGCAGTAAGACCAATGTTCTTTTTTGATGACGATGCAGATGGTTTGTGTTCTTTCTTATTACTATACAGGGTAGTCAAGGAAGGCAAGGGGGTTATAATAAAAACTGCCCCAGATTTATCAGATAAATATGTAGATAATGTTAGGAATTATTCTCCAGATTTAATTTTTATTCTTGATAAACCCGAAGTAAGCCAAGACTTTTTAGATAAGATTACTGTTCCAGTTATCTGGATAGACCATCATCAACCAGTAAAAAGACATAAAGTTCATTATTTCAATCCAAGGATACATGATGACAAAGATAATCGTCCAACTACTTATTGGGCTTACCAAGTAGCTGACCAAGATATGTGGATAGGAACAATTGGCTGCATAGCAGATTGGCATTTTCTTCCTTTTTTCAAGGAATTCTCAAAAGCACATCCAAAATTATTGCCAACTAAAATAAATACGCCTGAACGGGCATTATATGAATCAAAAGCAGGAGAATTAGCCAGATTATTTTCGTTTATCCTAAAAGGAAAAACAAAAGATGCATTAGAAGCAGTAAGGATTCTTACAAGGATAAAATCCCCTGAAGAAATATTAAACCAAACAACACCACAAGGCAAATTTATCTATAAACGATATAAAAAGATAAAGAAAGATTATGATGAAATAAAAGCAGAGGTCAAAGCAACCAGCAGTAAATTACTATTGTTTAGGTATCCTCCAGATAGGATGTCATTTACTTCTGAGTTAAGTAATGAAATATTGTACAAATATCCTAAAAAGATGATCATCATTTGCAGGGAAAAATCTGGAGAGATGCGTTGTAGTCTGCGTTCTGCAAAATATAAAGTTCTTCCTAGATTGAAGTCTGCACTAAAAGTAGTAGAAGGATATGGCGGGGGTCATGAATATGCATGTGGGGCATCAATCAAGGTACAAGACTTCGAAAAATTCGTAAAACATATAAAGGAAACTCTTTCTTAATTCGCTATATTAACCATCTGCGCCGGTGGTCTAATGGCTATGATTTTGGCCTTCCAAGCCGACGATCTGGGTTCGAATCCCAGCCGGCGCATTTATTCTTCTGATTACAATAGAAAGATTAATTAATCCTTATTTTCCCTTTCTTACTATGGTTGAAACTGTATTAATATTTTGTGCACATCCTGATGACCAGATATTTGGTGCAGGGGGTACTGTATCAAAATACACCAAAGAAGGAAAGAAAGTAGTATTTGTAATCTTTTCATATGGTGAGAGTAGTCATCCATGGTTTCATAAACATATAACAATTGATATGCGTGTAAATGAAACATTAAAGGCAGATAAATTAGTTGGTGCAAAAGAAACAGTATTTTTTGGATTAACAGAAGGGAACTTCCCTAAAGAAGCAATAGAACATAATATAAAATCAAAGATAAAAAATCTAATTAAGAAATATAAACCAGTAAAGATATTTACTCATACTTCTTCAGATCCACATCCAGACCATAAGGCAACAGAAAAAATTGTACTAGAAGCATTCGATTCAATGCGATACCACTGCGATTTCTATACATTTGATGTATGGAATCCATTAAATATAAAAAGGTCAACAACCCCTAGGTTAGTAGTAGATATATCAGACACATTCAAAATCAAACTTAAGGCACTAAAATGTTTTAAAAGCCAGAAAGCAGCATTGTTTTCATTGCTTTGGAGCGTATATTGCAGGGCAATATTACTTGGATTAAAACACCAATGTAAATTTGCAGAATCATTCCATAAAATAAGATGAGCAATAAAAAGAGGTTATTGATAGCAACAGATAACTTCCTCCCAAGATGGGATGGAATAGCTAGATTTCTCTCCCAAATTATTCCAGAAATTAAATCAGATTATGATATAACAATCATAGCTCCAAAATTCAAAGGAAAATTAAAATCAATAAAAGGGGTAACAATCATTAGATTACCAATACATAAATTTTATGTTGGTGATTATCAACCAACACAATTGAATTTTAGAACACTAAAAAAACATATAAAACACACAGACCTAATATGGTCTCAGACTATTGGACCAATTGGGGGTGCAGCAATATTTATTGCAAAGCTATTAAAAAAACCAGTAGTAGCTTATATACATTCTATTGAATCAGAACTTGTTTCTAAAAGTATAAGAAAAAATCCCCTCTTACAAAGAGCAACATATATCCTAGTCAAAGCATTCTCACGCTTATGCTACAATAGATGCGATATCTTGATGGTTCCTTCTTTAGATACAGCAGAAATATTATCATGGCAAAAGATTAAGACAAAAAAAGCAGTGGTACATATGGGTGTAGATATTGATAAATTCAATCAGCCAATGAATAAAAGATTGGCAAAGAAAAAACTTGGATTAAGCAACTCAATTGTTATAGGATTCACAGGTAGGATGGGCAGAGAGAAAGATCTCTTTACATTATACAGGGCATTCCTACGACTTCATAAGAAATATCCCATTAATCTATTGATAATTGGTGGTGGTCTACCAAAAATTAAGAAATACTTAAAGACAAAGAAGAATGTGAAAGTTATTGGTCCAGTTTCAGGAATTTCAAGGTACTTACATGCAATGGATATCTTTGTAATGCCCAGTCTTACAGAAACAAGTTCTTTAGCTACAATGGAAGCAATGTCAACAGGGTTGCCAGTAATAACAACACCTGTTGGCCATATGAAGAACTATGTTGAAAATAATTATAACGGATTCATTTTTTCAAAAAAAGATCATTATACTTTGTCAAAAAAGCTTGAAGTTCTTATTCTTGATGAGAAACTAAGGAATCTACTTGGAAAAAATGCAAGAAATACAATCAGAGAGCGATATCAATGGAAAGATACTGTAAATAAGATCAAGAAGATAATAGATGTAAGTATTATGCAGTAATCATTTATACATTGTTAATGTTCTCTGTCTCAATCCAGCAGAATAAGAAATGGGATTGATAACCATACCATCTTTTGCAGCAATTATCTGAACACCTGTTTTCTTTTGTATTTCTCTTGCCTCATACAATGGATCTGCTTTTAACATCTTGATTCCAAAATGAGTGATTATTGCCAGTTTTGGTTTTACTTTATTTATTATCTTTACAGCATCATCCGATGATAGTTGTTTGCCTTTCTCATTAAAAGGATATACAACATTCAATATCAGTATATCACATCCTTTGTATTCATCCCCTAATTCTTTAAAGTATCTTGTATCAGAGCTATAAACCAAATTAAACTGTGATGTGAAAAATCTTAACCCTATAGTATCTTCATCATCATGTTTTGCTTCCAAGGCCATTAATTCAATATCCCCTACACAAACCTTCTGTCCTTTTTCTAATATAATACTTTTCTCAACTAATCTTTTTGAGAACTTTGTGATATATGGCGTAAGTTCATCATTCCCATTATATGCGCTTTTATTACTTACCAAAACCCCCCTTTTATCCATCCCGCCATATGTCATTGTTGTTATAACAGCATTGACATCATTGCAGTGATTTATGTGATTATGGGTAACAATAACAGCATCAGTATCTCTTAAATTGACTCCAAATTGTGCAGCCATAGTAACAGCCCCTGGACCAGGATCTACCATAAACTGCAGATTATCAGCATGTATGATGATTCCACCAGAAGCCCTTATCTGCTTACCATAAACAAGACTTTCCCCTGCTGTACCTAGAAATATAATCTTTGGCTGCATATAATTCCCCCAATAAAACTATTGATAGAAACTTAATAAAGTTTTCTATGCTGTAGTTCTAAAACCACAACATTTTTAAACTAAATTTGCTTATTTGACTATGGATAAGCTAGACCGGGGGGTTAGCCCTCCCTTGTTACTGCAGACGGGCTTTACGGCAGGGTTGAATGGGGGTATGAGGTGTAAGCTTTGCTTATTAGCCTTGATTCCTACGTTGAGGTTCTGTCCTACAGGATTAATATTCTTGAGAACCATGTCAGACCAGGAATGGAGCAGCATTAATCATTCTTATTGATGCTTGTAGGGTCGCGGAACTGAGGAAGAATTAAGTTCACTGATGAGTTTTAGTTTATGTCGATTGCCTCATGCTTATCCACTTTTTTCTTATATAAAAGAACTAACAAACATCCCTAAAACCAATCCAACAACTAATCCATAGATAAATTCTAAAATAGAATGCCTAAAAAAATGAATTGGTTTTTCTTTTTTGGCTAATTTCTCTATATGTTTTCTTACCCTTGCAGCACTGGCATTCTTGCTCTTTACCTTCTCTAAATCTCTTGCTAATGTATGATCTTCAAGAACATAATAAATCCAGTTACTAAAATCATTCTTTTCATTATTGACATGATACTCAAAAACTTCAATATCCATCAATTCAAGAGCAACAGCTAATTCATCTAAATTCTTGATAGTCATGCCATTATGAACATAGAAATACTTTCCTGGCTCTGCCTCTTTTAATAATTGACTCATTTTCACCTCTTCAACTAATATATTATTTATGTACTATTTATTCCTTTCGATTTATTTTTTTCAACTATCTTTTGTAACGCCTTTACCCTAATATTTTTTTTCCCAACTTCTTTTAATCTGATAATAAAATCATTCAGGATATTCATATAGGTGATATATGCATCATAAGGAGAATCATAAGGATTGAAGTATTTATGAACATCTCCGTCATTAAACCATTTTGTACACATATAGTAAAAATGATCGCTTGTCTGTAATCTTCTCCACCTCTCCAATAGATCAATATCCCCACTATCTTTTACCATCTTCTCCAGCATATATATCTCTTTTATTGAACTCTGTTGCATCTTATTTCCAAGCCACGCACTCAAATCTCTTTCAATATCTGCCCAGGAAACAATATTGTGCATATCCACTTGATCTCTTGCTTCATATTTATCAATAACCTCGCTAGGTGTAAGAAATTCATTATCCTTATGTTTCAATAACTCCCCCGGCAGATACTCTAAAAAATCAAAGATTCCCTTATCTTCCCATTGATGCTCTCCAAAGGTCTCATAATCCATAAACAGATTGACAACTTCACCATTCCCATTAATCCCATTAACCCATTTAGCGAATTTATTAGCAGTTAAAGGATAACTAACCCAAGTCTTATCAGAAAATCTAAAAGCAATATCATCACTCAATTTATAGTTCTTAAGCAATATCTTTATCTTATTAGCACTAACTGATTTATACAGGAAATTTGGAGATCTTCCCTGAAGAATATGGTCAGCCCCTTCAGCAAGAATGCCTTTATACCCTTTTTTCTCAATATACTTTACCATATCATTGCTGCAGATAAGCTCAGTATTTCTAAATATATTTGGCTTATAATTAAATAATTTTTTTATCTTCTTCTTATGCATCTTAACCTGCTCATCAAATTCCTTTTTAGAATAAAGATAAGCCAAGCTGTGATAATATGTCTCGCTTAATATTTCAACACAACCAGTATCAACTAACTTCTTAAAACTATCAATCACTTCTGGAGCATATTCTTCAAATTGTTCTAAAGCCACCCCGCTTATAGAGTAAGCAACCCTGAACTTCCCATCATATTTTTTTATCAGTTCAAGCATAAGTTTATTTGTTGGAAGATAACACTTTAATGCAACCTTCTTCATTATTTCTCTGTTCTTAATCGTATCAAAATAATTACCATTACCAATATCAAAAACACTATACTTCCTTACCCTATAAGGCTGGTGCACCTGAAAATAAAAACATATGCTTACCATATTATTTCATTTCACCATCTTTATATTTTAACACATCATTATAAATATCTAAACATTTTTTAGCAGGATTCTTCCAATTAAATTGTTTTACCTCCTCAATAGCATTATCTATTAGACTTTTCTGTAATGCGTCATAATTCAATACACTAAGCATCTTATTTGCCATTTCATTTATATCCCAAAAATCAACCTTCAGACAATGATTTATGACTTCGGACACCCCAGATTGTTTTGATATCAGCACAGGAGTATTATTTCTCATTGCTTCCAAGGGAGTAATACCAAACGGTTCTGAAACAGAAGGCATAACATAAAGGTCTGCCATCTGATAAGCCTTATCAATATCTTCCCCTTTTAAAAATCCAGTAAATAATACATTTTTAGCTATTCCAAGCTCAGCCGCCTTTTCAATAATAAATGGTTCCATATCCCCGGTTCCAGCAATAATAAACTTGACATTAGGCTCCATCTCAAGTACTTTTTTAGCAGCATACAAAAAATAATCAGGCCCTTTCTGCAATGTAATCCTTCCCAAAAACAAAACAATCTTATCACTTTCTTTTAATTTAAATCCAGTAAAGCTCTTATTAAAACTATCTTTGTTGAATTCAACAGCATTATGAACAACTTCTACCTTTCCAGGATCAATTCCATAATTTTCAACTACCTTCTGCTTTGTAAAATTGCTAACAGCACATATCCTATCTGCTTCCTCAAATCCTTTCTTTTCAATATCATAAACTGCCTGATTTACCCCATTTCCACCTGTCCTGTCAAACTCAGTTGCATGTATATGCACAACCAACGGCTTCCCACTAAACTTTTTAGCATCAATTCCAGCTAAATAAGTCATCCAATCATGGCAATGAATGATGTCAAAATTTTCACCTTTAACAGCATTCAGGCTATTCTTTGCATACCTTTCAACTTCTGCAAATAATGATGTACCATATACACTACCATTTTTTCCAATTTTCTTTAAAATATAGGAATATTCAACAGAAGTCATATAAGCAGCAAGAGAAGAATCAATCTTCTTTATCTTTATACTACCAGCTCTTTTATCAGCAATGACAACTCTGACATGACTACCTTCTATATCCTCTCCACTAGGCAATACAAAGACAACATCTACTCCTTTTTCAACAAGTCCCTTTGTTAAGCCATGGCATGCTGTTCCTAAACCGCCTACATTATTAGGGGGAAACTCCCATCCATACATCAAAACCTTCAATATATTACCTCTTTTATAGTCTAATAAAAGGTAATTAACACTTTAATTATATATATTTTATCACACCACCTAATAGTAGATACGTAAAAAAGCAAATATGGCCAATATATTGGGAAATAGAAACATATTTATATCACTTATACTAATAATATGACACAAATATGTCATAATATGAGAGAATTAGATAACAACGAAAAGATAATTATCAAGGAATTGATAAAGAATCCACGAATTTCAGATAATCAGATAGCTAAAAACACAGGCTTAGCAGTAAAAAGTGTTAACAGAAAGAGGAAGAGATTAGAAGAAGACAACATTATATTCTACTTTACCCACATAGATAATAGTCTTAGTGGTACGGGATCATTCTCTGCAAGACAATTATACATTTTAGATTTTAAACAAGGAACAACAAGAGCTAAGTTTATTGAAAAATTTAATCACACAGATCTTCCAAAAACACTACAAAAACACTGTTTACATACTTATCTGGCAGAATCAAATGGGGTATTGAAATTAGTAGTATTCATAGAGAGTTATATGGACTCAGACATATTAGAGATATTCAATGCAGATTATCTTCCAAAACTAGAATCATTATTTGGAAAGGGGTGTATCACTAATACAACAACATTAACTTTAAATAATACCCTCCAACTCTGTCATAATTATTTTCCTTCAATAAATATGGAAAATGGAAAAATAAAAGAGAATTGGAGTAAGATTTTTATAGAATAGAATAAACATTAAACAAAAGAAGACCAAACGTCTTCTATACTTTACATCTTCCAAAAAAAGAAGATGCAAAACAAAAGAGGTGCAAATGGAAACAAAAGCAGAGTATGTATTTGAATCCTCCTGGGAAGTCTGTAATAAAGTAGGGGGAATATATACTGTAGTCAAGTCAAAAGCAAAACTTTTGAAAAAAATATATGAAAACTATTTCTTAATCGGCCCATATTTTGAGAAAAACGTCCAAATGGATTTTACAGAAAAAAATCCACCAAAAGAACTAAAAAAAATATTTGATGAATTAAAAAAAGACAAGATTAAATGTTACTATGGAATATGGAATATTAAAGGAGAACCAAACTGCATACTTATCGATGCAAAGGGATTATTGGATAGAAAGAATGAATTCAAAAAACTGATGTGGGATCATTTCCAGATAGATTCACTTAATTCTCATTGGGAATTTGAAGAACCATTGATTTGGTCAATAGCAGTGGGAATGTTATTAGAAAAAGCACAAAAAATATTCAAGAGCAGAAAGATGGTTGCTCATTTTCATGAATGGCTTGCAGGATTCTCTTTATTATATCTTAAGATAAAAAAATCCCCTATAAAGACAATATTTACAACACATGCAACAATGCTAGGCAGGACAATTGCAGGCTCAGGCCAACCGCTTTATTCAATCATTGATAAGATCAATCCAGAAGAGGAAGCAAAAAAGTATGGTATAATGGATAAATATTCAACAGAAAAGGCATGTGCATTGAATGCAGATATATTCACAACAGTAAGCGAGATAACAAGTATTGAAGCAGAAAAAATACTTGGAAGAAAAGCAGATATATTATTATTGAATGGCCTTGACATGGACCAATTTCCAACATTTGAGGAGATATCTGTTAAACACCGAATATCAAGAGAAGTTATGAGGGAATTTTTTTCATATTATTTCTTCCCATATTATTCTTTTGATCTTGAACAGAGCATTAATCTATTCATTGTAGGGAGATTTGAATACAAAAACAAAGGCATTGATATTTTTCTTAGGGCATTATCAGAATTAAATAAAATATTAAAAGAAGAGAACTTCAAGAAAACAGTTCTTGCTTTTTTCTGGATCCCAAGGGAAGTTACATCAACCCATACATCATTATCCAGTTCAAAGGTAAATTACCTCCAACTTAAGGAATATATAGAAGATCATTCTGATAGAATTCTTCATCATTTGATAAACAATATGTTGACTTGCTCTACCGATTGTTTTGATAGTTCAGAAAGAGTAAGCAAAGAATTATTTGATAAAGAATCTTTAAAAGAACTGAAAAGAATCCACCTTAATTTTAAGAAAACAGGAAACCCTTTATTGGTAACACATCATCTTCCAAATGAAGAAAATGATCCAATGCTCAATGAATTCAAAAAAGCAGGCCTCAATAACAAAAAAGAGGACAAAGTAAAGATAATAGATTATCCCGTCTATTTGACAGGGGTAGATGGATTATTGGATCTAAGTTATTATGATGCAATACTTGGATGCCATCTTGGAGTTTTTCCTTCTTATTATGAGCCATGGGGTTATACGCCATTAGAAAGTGCAGCACTTGGCGTTCCTGCAATTACAACAGATCTTGCGGGTTATGGAAGGTTTATCAAAGATAAGACACAAAAAGGGGGCATTTATGTTTTAGATAGAATGGATAAGACAGATGATGAAACCGTGGATCAATTTGTTCAGATATTATTAAAATATTGCAAGATGAACAGGAAAGACAGAGTAGAACAAAAAATAATTGCAAAAAATCTTTCTAATTTAGCAGATTGGAAGATATTCATAAATAATTATATAGATGCACACAATATGGCATTGAAAAAATGAATGAGCTAAGAAAAGATTATATTCTCAATAGGTATGTAATTATTGCAACTGATAGAGCAAAACGTCCTGCGCAGTTAGCAAAACAACCTCAAAAAGCAAAAAAAGGTATTTGCTTTTTCTGTTCTGGAAACGAAAACTTAACCCCCCCAGAGATAGATCGAATAGAAAAAGACAACAAGTGGATAGTAAGATGTTTTCCAAATAAATTTGCGGCAACAAACACAAAAGGCAACCCAAAAATAAACACAAAAGGATTAATTCATGCAGATGCATTTGGAAAACATGAAGTGATAGCAGAAACACCAGACCATAAACAGCAGTTGGCAGATCTTCCCATAAATCATATAAAATTGGTTTTAGAGATGTACCAAAAAAGACTTTCAGCAATATCTAAGATAAAAGGAATAAAGTTTGTATCAATATTCAAAAATAAAGGAAAAGAAGCAGGAGCATCACTTCTTCACGCACACACTCAAATAATTGCATATAATAACTTTCCAACCTTGATTCAAGAAGAGATAAAAGCATCAAAAAAGAATAAAAAATGCCAATATTGTTTAATCATACGAAAAGAAAAGAAATCAAAAAGACGAATCAAAGAAAACAAAACTTTCGTAAGCTTTACTCCTTATGCATCACGATTTCCATTTGAGGCATGGATATTCCCAAAGAAACACAAGACATCAATAACAGAATTGGATGATCCTGAGCTAATAGATTTAGCAAGACAATTAAAATATATTTTAAGTAAATTAAAGAAGCTAAATGCCCCATATAATTTTTTCTTGCATTATGCGCCAGGAAGAAAAGACCTCCATTTCCATATTGAAATAACCCCAAGATTAAGCACATTTGCAGGATTTGAATTTTCAACAGGCACAGTTATAAATGTAATGCCTCCAGAAAAAGCAGCTGCTTTTTACAGAAGATAAAATGCACACAATAATCCATGAATTTGATAATATAAAGCTAAAGAAAGTTTCATATAAAACGCCATCCTTCCTTTTATCAAATAAAAAAGGAAATTTTTTCTCCCTTCCATTATCCCATAAACCTATTAGCAGATTTCAAGGATTACATATTTGCGTCCCAACAAAAGATTCCTGGGAAATGCATAAGATTATTGAGAATATCTACCCAAAAGAAGTTCCATTAAAACTAGTAAATAAATTATTGTGTTTTGAAAGACATTACAAAAACGCATTTGAAAGATTTTCTATGCCAGATAACAATGATGCCCTCATTTATGAAACAAAGAATCTGAAAGAAATAACATTATCTTTGGATATGCGGCCAATCTATGATTTCCATCATCTTGGAAGAAACTATTCCATAAAAGAATACAAAGACTATTTATTGATAACTTACACAAGAGAAAATTATAAATTATATTTAGCAATAGCTCATAATGGTATAAAATATAATGAATTAAACGATTGGACAGAAACAGCTTACATCTCAGATAAAAAAAGAAATTCTCATCCATATAAGTTATATATCTACAGGGCATTGAAATTATTCCTCAAATCAGACTCTATTCTATCATTCTCTGCGTCATTCAGTAAAAATGAAGCAATAAGAAATGCTAAAAGTGGGTTAAAGAATTTAAATAAACCAAAAAGAAACACAAAAACAAAACACAAAGTAAATCTAAATTTACAGAAAGAAACCAAAGCAGCATACCTTAATTCCATTAACTCACTTAATCATCTAACTAAACAGAGAAATAATAAACAAGGAATATTTGCAGGCCTTCCATGGTTCTTCCAATTTTGGAGCAGAGATGAGGCAATATCATTAAAGGCATTGATGTTAACAGATCAAAAACAATTAGCAAAAAAAATACTATTGAGACAGCTCTCAACATTGAAAAAAGATGGCCGTATACCAAACATATTTCCAAATTCAAAATTATCAAGTGCAGATGGAATCGGTTGGATGGTAAAAAGATTCTCTGAATTAAATATATCAAAAAAATCCACAGAAGCTAAAAAAATAAAGCGAGCAATAAATTTACTTCTTAAACACCATACAAAAAATGGCTTGACCATTAACAGCTCACAAGAGACGTGGATGGACACAAAACATACACCAAGATCTGGCTTTAGAATAGAAATTCAAGCATTAAGATTATCTGCTTATAAATTCTTATTCACTTTAACAAATGAAAAAAAATATCAAAAACTAGAATCAGAATTGAAAGATAAGGTAAAGCAGAAATTCTGGAACCACCCAATACTGGCAGACGGATTTAATCACAAGCATGATTTTACAATAAGGCCAAATATCTTTTTAGCTTATTACATCTATTCAGCCTTATTGACAAAAGAAGAATGGAAGATATGCTTTAGTTATGCATTAAGAAAACTCTGGCTAAATTGGGGGGGCATAGCAACAATAAACAAACACCATCCATCATTTAAGGATACATATTCAGGAGAAAACCCAGAAAGCTATCATAATGGAGATTCTTGGTATTTCATTAATAATATTACTGCAATCTGCCTTAACAGATTGGATAAAAAACTTTACAAGAAATACATAAATAAAATACTAAAATCATCAACTGATGATATTCTTTATAATGGTTTTATTGGTCACGCATCTGAGTTAAGTTCAGCAAAAGAATTCTCTTCAGAAGCCAGTTTATGCCAAGCATGGTCTGCAGCAACTTATATAGAATTAATACATGAATTATTCTTTTAATACTTATCTGAATAAAGGTTTACCTTCAACCTTTTTATGATAGATATAATCCCAAACAACCCATCCAATTACTAGAGTTAATCCTGCAGAAATCCATGCCTGAGAGATTAAATTCAAAACAAAATTTAAGCCAAACGAAATATATAACCAAATCAAAGAATTTTTTTTTAACATAAAAAATAGATAAAGAAATATTATTGAAGGAACAATTAATATGATAGTAAACAAAAAGACTCCCAGAGCAATCTCTTCTTTTCCAAAATCACGCCACGTATTTACAATTTCATTTAAAATTATAGCTGCAACAAGTAATAAATATACCCAAACTACTTTAGGCCTAGTAATTTTATTCATATTGTTTAATTAATTAATCCTAATATAAAAATATTTATATATAAATTAACTAAACCCCCCACACAGGATTATTCTTTCTTTTAATTATTGCAATCTCTTTTAGTATCTCAATATCTTCTTTAACTAACAATTGCTTTAATTTTTTCAACTTTTTAAAATCATTTTCAGGAATTCCAGAATAAAGAATATCCCCTTCATTTATCTGTCTTCCAACCGTTAAACCAGGCAAAGAAATAGCAACTTGCTTTCCTTTCTCAGCCTCACTAACAGTTTCCTGCTCTGCTTGAATGCTCTTTACCTCACTTAACACTTTGCCTTCTCTGTTCATAACAGGCATACCAGTCCTTACCATTCCTTGCAGTACATGAACACCGACTACAGCAGGATTATTCTGCCTAAACACATAACCCTTTAATAATTCAATCTTTGCAGGCATAACAACCCCTTCTAATTCTCGTCCCTCAATTCTCTTCTTCTCCTTCTCCTGCCATTCTTTGAAATCATCAATTAATTTATAGATGACATTATTAGTAATTACCTTAACCCTTCCAACATCAACACTTTCATCAATCTTGACATTAAATCCCAAAATCACAGCCTTTAATGGATCATCTTCATAATTGCTGTCTGCATCACCAATATCCTTTTTGATTATATTTCCTATGCTTGCTTTCCTAATAACGACATCACTATCTTTCAAAAGCTTAGATAAAGCTTCTAATGAACCAAGAGCATCACTCTTAACAATGACCCCCCTTATATCTGTTTCAATAACAACCTCTCCAACCTCTTTCTGCACTTCTTCTATAACATTATCAACATCTTCTTTAGAACATGACCTGATAGGCATACCTGCAACTACACCATCAATATCAACTGCCGCCACTTTAACTCCTGCAGCAGCATAAACACCATCAACTTGTTTAAAATCACTCTTCTTATCCCTCATTTCACTCAATGGGGCTGGTTCAAGCAATACCTTTACATTTGTTACAATAGCATTATCAATCCCGCCAATAACAATAGTATCCCCCTTCTTTAAGCAACCATCATAGATAATGACATCAAGAGTTGTACCAAATCCTTTTTCTTCTTTAACTTCCAATATAGTCCCCTTAGCATTTCCCTTTTCATCTATCTCCAGGGACTTTTCCATATATCTCTGAGCTAATCCTGCTAATACCATCAACATCTCCCCAATACCTTCTCCAGTCTTTGCACTTACTGGAACAATTGCAACCTGTTTAGTATAATCATCAACCCTATCAAATCTCTCGCTCGTAATATCTGTTTTACTTAAACTTCCAAGAATCTCATATATTTTCTTATCAATATCTTGTCTTGTACTTTCAGTCTGAGAATTAATCTCTTGCAATATTCCACCATCAACTTTTTGCCACCCAGGAATCAAATCAAGCTTATTTGCAGCAACAATAAAAGGAGTCTTCTGATCCATAAGTATTTTAACACTTTCAACAGTCTGCGGCTTAAATCCTTCATTGATATCAACAACCAATATAGCAATATCTGCTAAGCTGCCCCCCCTTTTACGCAAGCTGGTAAAAGCTTCATGTCCAGGAGTATCAATAAACAATAATCCAGGAATAGTCAACCCCTTTTTCAATCCCTTAAGCAAATCACCGCAAATCCTCTTTATTGCCTCAATTGGAACACTGCTTGCACCAATATGCTGTGTAATCAATCCAGCTTCTCTCTCAACCATAGTGCTCTGTCTAATAAAATCCTGCAAACTTGTCTTTCCACTGTCCACATGCCCCAGAAATGAGACTATTGGTTTTCTTAACATTTTACGAGCGTTTTTTAGCGAGTAAAACTTGAAGAATAGAAGATTCTTCTTGTTTTTTCATAAAAATTGTTAGTCTTATAGTACAATATTTAATCTATAATTAACAATTCACTTTTAAATATTGTTCTTTTCTATACTTTCCACAACAATAATCTTTTTATATTAGTTAGTATTCTAAAATAGTAACATTACACAAGGGGGTAAGTAGAATGAAAAGGGAAATCCTAGCGCTAACACTCGGTATATTTCTTTTAAGTTTTTATGTCGGCCAAGTTAGATATAATGAATATGATCCAACTGATCAGTTCTTTATCCATACTAATTTAGTCAATAGACAGGGCACAACTGATGTTGAAAACATTAAAGTAACAGCATTATTTCCAGAACTTGGAATATTCATACCAGGTAATACTATTGACGTTAATGCAGGAGAAACAAGATCTACATTTAATTTCTTTAATGATTACAGCATTCCGCAAGGAGAACATCTTGTAAAGGTTTGCGCATCAAATGACCACATAAGGAATTGCAAATACCGATATATATCATTTAGGTAAGTTTTTATATTCTTTTTTCTTTCTTTATTGTTCTCATGAGTTCAAAAATGATTCAGGAAGGCGAAGCTCTGACATACATTCCAATACAAAAAAAGATATCAAAGAAACTCCCTGTATTCTATAATCCAATAATGAAGACAAATAGAGATATCTCTATCTTATTATTAAATGCAATAAAAAGAAACAATCTACAGATATCATTACCCTTATCTGGAACAGGAATAAGGGGAATAAGATTCCTGCTTGAATTAAACAAAGACAAGATAAAACACATATACTTTAATGATTATTCAGACAAAGCAACAGCATTGATTAAAAAAAACATAAAAAAGAACAAATTATCAACTAAAAATATCTCAATCTCAACAAAAGACGCAAATTTATTCATTTTAGATTCAAAAGGATTTGATTATATTGATATAGATCCATTTGGAACGCCAAATCCCTTTCTGGATTCAGCCATGAGGAGATTATCAAGAAAATCAATCTTAGCAGTAACCGCAACAGATACCTCTGCTTTATGCGGGTCTTATCCCCAATCATGTTTAAGGAAATATTGGGCAAAACATCAAACAAACTCTATGATGCATGAACTCGGATTAAGGATATTAATAAGAAAAGCACAATTAGTAGCATCTCAATATGATAAAGCATTAACACCAATCTTTTCTTATTCAAAAGACCATTACATGAGAGTATTCTTTAACTGCGAAAAATCAAAAGAAGCAACAAACAAAATACTAAAACAGCATGATTTCTTCAACAACTATGGCCCATTATGGGTTGGAGAATTATGGGATAAAAAACTAGCAGAAGATATTGCAAAATCTTCAAAAGAAGATTATGATCTGCACAAATTCCTTTCAATCATTGCTCAAGAATCAAAGATATCAACAATTGGATTTTTTAACATACATAAAATAGTAAAAGAATACAAACTAAAAACAATCCCCAAGAAAGAAGTATTGTTCCAAAAGATCAAATCAAAAAAGTACAATGTATCCTTAACCCATTTTAATCCAATAAGCATAAGAAGTAATATTCCGCTTAAAGTACTGATTAAATTAATAAGATCAATAAAATGAATAATAAAATAGCCTTAGATTTGGATGAAGTAGTAGCAATCTTTTATGAAAAAGCATTAACAGAAGTATTTAATCCCTACTTTGGTATAGATATGCAGCCAGATGAATGGTTATCTTATCATTTAGAAGAAGTTGTAAACTCCATCTACGGAGATAAATTAGAAAAACAAATAACAACAGAAGATTTTGACTACATTCTAAAACATCATGCAGGAGATGATTTCCTTGAACGCCTAAATCCATTACCTGGAGCAATTGAAACCATACATTTACTAGAATCAGATGGATTTGATATTAGTTATCTAACATTCAGGAGCACAAAGTTCTACAAAGACCCAGAAGGGGGCACTAAAAAATGGATGCAAAAATATGATCTAAATCCAACAAAGGTTTATTTTACACCAGATAAATCAAGTAAGATGAATGAGCTTGGAATAAATATACTAGTAGATGACATGCCACATGCCGTCTTAGACGTTGCAAAGGGTAAAAAGGCATTACTTTTCTCCTACCCATGGAATTCAAAAACAGATAAAGACCATCTACTCAATAAAAAAACAAGAGAAGAAAAACACAACATTATAGATAAAATGGAATCAAATGAGAATATTATTAGGGTCCATAATTGGCAAGAAATTTATTATTATTTAACCAATAGCTCTTCTGACATCGATAACTTCAACAGAGTTAACGCCTTCAATACCTTTAATTGATTCTTCAATGGGATCCAATTTCTTTTCTTCATCCATAACAAAAATAACATTAAGGGAGTTTAATCCAAAAGCAACAGGAACTACTTCAGTCTTAATTTCGCCTTCTCCTACATTTCTAACTATGATTTCTTTTATTTTGCCCTCAACACCCTCTAACTTAATCTCTGGACTTTTAGGCATTATCTTTAAACTCACAATAACTTGTGCCACTTTATAACCTCCTGAAGTAAAACTTGGAGACTTGGTGTTTACAATTATTGCGAGTAAACCTTGAAGACGCAAATCTTCTTGCTCCTTGTTTTTACTACTTCTATTATTTTAAGGACCTTCAAAATTACATTCTGGGCAGGTGTATTTTGTAGATATTTTTCTGCAATGATCGCATCTTACAATCTCGTATTTACCACAATTTGGACATTTAAAAATAGTAGATTCACTAACATTTACAATATTTTTTTTACACCCACTACAATTTTTTCTCTCAACCATATCCCTCCTGAAACAGACAACTGATATTTAAAGATTACCATTATAGCAATAGTTAAGTCCAAAGAGTTTAATCTTCTTGTTTAAAGATTTCTTATAAATGAATGATCTATAGACGCCATCTATAGTTACAAAATCTACCACCACTCTTGAGATACAAAAAAAATATATAAAAACCCTACTCATTAATAATCATAACCATGGGGGAAAAAGAGGAAACAGAAAAAGGAGGAAAAGATGATAGGGCGCTTTTCCCTCCAACTAAAAAGAAAAAAGGTAGCTTTTTCTCAAGACTATTTCATAAAAAACAGGAAAAACCAGCAGAACAGCTTCTCCAAGATGTTCCGTCAGGTAAAAAGTTTATTCTAACTACTGGTAAAAAAATAAAAAACATCCCCCAGATGATTGGTGAATTGAAAAACATAAGTGATACTGTTTTCAAAGCACACATTAATGAAGAAAAAAATGATGTTGCTAATTGGATAAGAGATGTCTTCAAAGATAATGATCTTGCAGATAAGATAATGAAAACAAAGAGGAAGAATAAGATAATAAGACTTTTAGAAAAAGAGATGAAGAAAACAGAAAAAGAATTTAAAGCTATGAAAGAAAGATTACAAAAAGAAGAATTAGAAAAAACCCCCATACCACCAACTCCACCAGAATCAAAATTACACAAGATAATCAAGCCACCAAAGTCTCCAAACAGATTAGAGGTAAAGATAACAAATCCTTCTAAAAAGATATGGGAAACAATTGCTCCACCACCCCCACCAAATGGATTCTTTAAAAAAAGAAGAATGCCATCAAAGACAAAAGCACAGCACGAAGAATTGGATAAATTAATAACATTGAAAGAAGAGAAATCAAGGATAGATAAAAAGCGTTCAATGCTGTCTTCTAAAGAGAAATCTCTTGAAGCAAAAAACCGCAAGCTGCACGAACATGAAAAATCACATAAACGTGCCTTGGAAAATATTGAGAATATAAAGAAAGCAGCAGATCATGATGTAAGGGAAAGATTAGTTCATGTAAGGGATAAACAAAAAGAATTACAGGATTTAAGGTCAAAGGTATCACAAGAAAGAAAAAAGATTGAGGAAAAAGATGAACTCCTAGATAAATTAAGAAAAAAATATCTTGACACAATTGCAAAGGAAAAATCATTGGAAGAAAAAGAAACTACATTGAAAAACAGAGAAGAGGATCTAAAGAAGACTAAAACAGAATTACAAAAAATTAAAGCAGACCTGGATGAAAAATTCAAATCATTAAAATCAGAAGCCCCTAATTTAACATCAAAATGGGAATCTAATTTTACAACATTTAATAATTTAAAGCATCAATTAGAGATAAAGGAAAGAGAAATGAAACCAGTTCTATTAAGATTTGATGATGATATACAATTATTGACAAAAAAAGAATCTAATTTAATATCAAAAATAAACCGCTTGGAAAAAGATGAAAAACTCCTATCCAAAAAAGAAGATGAGGTAATAAAAAAAGTCAATAAATTGATGAAAGAAGAGAAAAAAGTAAAGAAAGATTTTACAGAGTTAAAGAAAAAAGAAAGCGAAATAGCGAAATTAGAGAAACAACTGAAAAAAGATAGTGAAAAAATAAAAAGAGTGAAAGAGATGAAGGAAAATCTGAATAGATTAAGAACTGAGATAAATTCTGTTGAAAATCAGTTGAAAAAGAAATCAGATATTCTCCTAAATATTCCAAAAAGAGAACAGGAACTGGATAATATAGAAGAAGAGTTATTGAGGGAAAAATTGGAAATAGATAGAAGAGACTACAAGATAAATTCAAGTAGATCAGAATTCAAACAAGAAAAGGAAAAACAAGAACAAGAGATGGAAGAAAAATTTCATAGTTATTTACAAAAAAGTTTAGCAAAGCCTGGTTTAGAACAAATCACTAAAGAAAAACCAAGAGAATACACTCATAATGAAGTATATGTTCTTATTGATAGTTGTCGCAGCTTGATTGGTTCAAAAGAGACTGATGAAGCAAAATTACTTTACAATAAGATAAGAAAAACATTTATGAATCTCGACCTTAAAGGGACAGAAAGAGATATGTTAAAAGATACAATTAAGGAATTATATCAGCAGATAAATATTTCAGCTATAGCTCAATAGTCTTATTTTTAATTGAAAAATTTTCTCCTAAGAATTTCTCAACAACATAGATATTACTCTTTGTATGCATAGTTATCTCTGATGTTTTTATTCTTCCTTTAATTAACCCAAGAAACGGAATCAAATTATCTGCCATATTCTTATCAACAGCGGCATTACTTTCAATTTCTTTCATTAATGTTTCTGCTGCTTCTTTTCCAACAATCTCTGCTTTCTTTCCTTTCTCACCTAATGAATCTGCCCCAATAATCGTCTTTTCATTGTTATCAAATATTGCCAACAATGTGATAACAGACCCAATGCTTAAACTATCGCTGTATTCAGTTCTTATTTTTATTGGAACTCCAAATTTAGATAATACATGCTTAGCAGACATTGCCTGTCTTTCAGATACACGTGATTTCTCTAATTCTTTAGCAGCATTAGAGACCCCTTTGATATAAACAATATTTCCCCTCCCAACAAGATCAATTTCTTTCTCATTCTCTCTTAAATACTTCAAAAAATCTTTAAAATCCTCAAAATCATTAATATCATATCTTGATTTAATAAATATATCAACTAATCCTCCTCCTTTTGGATAATAACCTCTTTTTTTTAATTTAAGTTCAATATCTGCATATCTTCTTACTATTGGTAAAAAGACATCATTAAGATAATCAATAGGCATACTCCACTTAACATCTGTACCCCCTTTAATTGTAACTCTTGTCTTTTTTCCACTAAATATTGCAGGGATTAACAAACTTTGCAATAACAAGGTAATAGAACCAGCAGTTCCTATATCTATTGATATAGTTTTTCCACATATCTTGCCAGGAATATATTCTAATTTATCTGATCCAAGTTCTGCATACTTTGTCTTGGCATTGCATAACTTCTCCAATGCTTTAATTCCATAGAGATGTTGTGCCTTTAATCCTGACTGTTTCCTTCCCGATCTTATTTTATCCACAACAAATGGCTTTCCAGTCAAAGTAGATAAAGCTAAAGCAGTCCTGACTATCTGTCCGCCACCTTCTAAATAACTACCATCTAATTTAATCATAAAAAAATAAAAAAGAAAAAGAGTATAAAAAACTTATTACCAGTCAAGTTCATCAAGATTGCTTTCTATCTCATCAAACTCATCTAAGCTAAAGTCCTCGTCAATAGCATCAATCTCTTCAATGTCTGTGCTAACAGCCTCTACTTCTCCTTGTTCCTGGTCTTCCAGTACTAGTTCGGGTTGCACTGCACAACCAAAAAAAAGGAAAAATAAAAGCAATGAACCCATTGCCTTATTCATATTTTTCATTTTGTTTCCTTCCTATTTAAATATTTGTTATTACTTTATAGTTATTATTTTGCAACATCAAAGTCTTTGATGAAGTTTTTGAATGCCACTAAATCTGCGACATTAAACTCGTTGTCATTATTAATATCAAAGTATGTGCCACCTAAATTCATAGCACCTACTTGCAGTATAGTATCCATAAACACTTCAATATCTCTGTTATCTAATTGTCCATCCTTGACTAAATAAGCGTCAAAGAAGTTGATCATATTCTTTAAAGTGGTAACATCTAATACATCAACACTGCCATCTCCGTTTAAGTCATGAGTCTTTAATGCTCGTCTTGTGGTTATCATCTCTGCTAAAGCTTCAACATCTTTATCATCCAGTATTGGACCCTTAGCTATTACTACTGCTGGCACTTCTGTGATTTCCTCTTCTGGTAGTATCTCTATTGGTGTAGATACTTCACATTTTCCCCTATAGCTGATCTTTACTCCAGCTTTCTTGGCAAAGCAGCTATTGCTATATGTTTTTCCATTTACACCGCAAACTGGTGCATACTCTTTTGTGCAGAGTTCACCATATTGCTCACTAAGATCAAAATCCCTGATAAAGTTATTGAATCTCCAAAGATCCGCATAATCTACATCTCCATCATCATCCATATCAAAGTAAGTTCCACCCAAGTTAGCCAATCCAACCTCTTCAATTAGTTGTGCAAATACCTTGACATCCTTCTTGTTCAACCTAGAGTTTTTATGTAGATATGCATCAAAGAAATTGATCATTCCAGCAAACACAGTTACATCAATTACGTTTGTTGTACCATCATCATTTAAGTCAAAGCCATCATAATATTCCTTTATCTTGCCTGCAACAAGAGCATCACCAAATATTTGGATATCTTTGCTATCCAATACATGGTCATGGTATACTATAGATGTCCCTGATGGGGCTGGAACAGTAGTTATTTCAGGCACAGAGGCAATTGGAGATGTAACCCAGGGACAGATATATTTTAACTGTTTATGGTACCTCTCTAGAACCCTTTTTGCAAAAGGCATATCATCCGTCAAGAGTCTAACATTTATAATGGTGTTTTGGTCTCGAAGATTACAAAAACTATCTTTGTCATCTGGAGCCATATTTACAGGATAACAGTAGGATTCCTCACCAAATGATACACTTTCAGTATCCATTCCACTAAAAACAAACTCTTCTTTCGTTCTAGAAAAGACCTCTCTTGCTTGGTTAATATTGGTATATCTTCTAATACCTAATGAAGCAATATATTCATCTGTTTCACTACCATAATAAAAAATGTGGATATATTCAGTTGCTGACTCTAAATCAAATAACCAAGTATATTCATCTTCACGAGGATACCATCTCATATATGATATTTTATTTTCTGAGAAGACATCTTCCATATCTTCTTCTGTTAAAACAATATCTTCAACATCATATTCACAAGTATCTCCCAATTGAGTTATTTGGCCCGGTCCTTTTTTACAAGCACCATTATTGCATCCATTTGGGCAGTTATCGTATTTAATCTTTAATCTATGTGAATCACAATATGATTGTATTAAAAGATTTTTATCAGTATATCCTTGCTCATATCCACATTGATCATAAATTTTTGTTATGCCATTATCTATAGTTGCATATCCTTTGACATAAAAGTCATCGTTGATGTCATTATCGTAACATTTAGGTTTTTCTTTAAGACACCTTCCCTGTGAGCAACCATAATCACATTCAATAAATGGTTCAGAACTAAGTGAATTACCTTTGCAATAGAGTTCATTTAGTGTTTGACCGTCGATATTCCAACATTCATCAGTCCCAATTCCAACGTTACCCTCACTAGTAATCTCTTTAACAGTTCCTTTTTCATAATAATTCTTTCCGCCATCAGAATCTGTGCATTTACCACGTATTTCAACTACTTCCCCTTCAACAGGAAAAGGAATTACTTGTAGTTCATCAACATCAACAGGAGCTAGCTGAGCAAAAGCACTAGGTATACCTTTTAATTCAAATGGTGAGTTTGTTTTAGCTGGTTTACCATCTTTTACATAATAAACTGCAGATGGCTCATCATCAATAAGCAGTTCACCCTTGATAGAATCTCCAGTAGTCCTAAATGTTAAGCAGTCTTGATGTGGTCCAAATTTTGTTTTGAATTTCAATAAATTACCTTCATACAAATAAAGGTCATTTCTCTCCCAGGCATATTCGCTCACAGCAATAAACTTGCCATTAGTCTTGATATTACCTTCGCTTAAATGCTCTTCTCCATCTCCACTTACACATAAATGCCACTTATCATCATCCTGCCAGATGAAATATCCAAGATTCTCTCCAGGAGTATATTTTGGCTTATTGATTGCTTCTAAATGCCATCCTTCACTCCTAACTAATCTTATAATATTATTAAGAATCTCATTAGCATCCCTAAATGCTTCTTTTGCCAATGCAAAATATTCCATAGCTCCTTCAGTATTATCAATAATAGTAAATCCCCATACTGATACTTGTTCTGTTGTAACTGTTGAACAATCTCCACTAACAGTGCTACCTTCAACTGCAACCTGCCCTGTTACGGTTGGACAATCTCCAGTAGTACTTCCACCTTCAACTTCTACTTGACCAGTAACTATCGAACTGCCGCCTTGTATCGTTAATGCTTTTTTATAATTTATTCTGGCTTTATTAACCTTCTCACTAAATTCATCAATCAATTCTTCAATACCCTCAATACTCAGGCCCCTTTCTTCCATATCACCTAATATGTTTTCTAGCCTTTCTTCTAATAAATCTAGTCTTGCAAGAACAATAATAACCTTCTTTTCCTTCAATAATGCCCTTACTTTTTTCACAAATTCTTTTATTTCTTTAATTTCTCTCTTAAGATTATTAGAAATCCCTTTAATCTCTTCCTTGCTGGTTTTTATAGTAATTGCATCTATTTTATCCTTAATCTTCTCAATACGCCCATTCAAGATATTCCATACATCCTTAATCTCACTTACTTGCTCCTCAGTCAAGTCTTCTGATGCAGTAACCTTATACTTAACCTTTTCTAAGCTCTTAATCAACATATCTGTCAAATGAGTTAGATATTTCTTTGCATGCATAGCCATCTCTTCTCTAACCTTAATACATTCTTTAGAAATATCCCCTTCACATACAGTTATTTTTGGTTTTATAGATAAAAATTCTTGCTTTATTGATGGAAATTCTTTTTTCTTTATCAAATAAATATTATTAGCTTCTTCAACATTCTGTGTTGCCTCAACTGCTATTGACTGAGCAATCTTTCTTTTAAAGAACGCTTTTTTTCTTAATTCTTGTTTTTCCTTTAATATTTTATCAACATCAATTTCTTCTATTTTAACAGGCCCTTT
>JAHWIG010000028.1 GCA_019322735.1 Candidatus Woesearchaeota archaeon
ATCTAATGTTAATGTCTTAACATCGTGAGTTTCTTGTTTAATATCTGAAATTCTTGCTTTCATGGTTATTTTGTGTAATTTGTTGATATATAAATCTTATTACTTAAAAAAACAAAAAATACTTAAAGGGGATTAGATAGTCAATTATTATGAAAAAGACAGTTTTTTTCCTATTAGTATTTTTAGTTGTTGGCAGTTATATTATAAAGGACTCTTTAGATACTGATTTTGATGAGAAAGAAGATAAAGTTAATTTTCTCAAGGAGTTTTTTAACTGGGTTTTTCAGGTAGGAAAGAATGTAAAGGATGTTACTGGGTATGCTGCACAACAGGAGTGGCTTCCAGAAGTTAATGATACAAATAATACAGATTCTTCTTTAGAAGATTAATTAATATGGGTGAAAATTATGGTAGTTGAACCAGAAAGTATGGATGAATGTTTATATTTTACTAATCGAACTATTGGCGAGCTTGGAAAAGCAAAGGCATGGGTTTATAAGAAATTATGTCCTAAATGTGGCAAGGTAAAAATGGGCAAGCCTGTTGAAAAAGGCAAGGTAAGAATAAGGGCAAAAGAATATGTGTGTCCAGAATGCGGCCATATTGAAGAGAAGAAGGAACATGAAGAATCATTGAAGTTAGAACTTAAATATACTTGTTCTGAATGCGAGCATGAAGGAGATGGTGAAGCACCTTATATTTGGAAAACATTTAAAGGTGTTAAGTCTATTTTATTTATTTGTGATAAGTGTGGTAACAATCTAGGGATCACAAAGAAAATGAAAGATCCAAAAAAGAAGAAGTGAGCTAAATGGTGAAAAAGGGGAAAAAGGAATTAAGTTTTAATTTTGAGAAATTTAGAGTTAAAGAATTTCGTACATTATTGTTCCTAATTATCCTTATTACTGTATTGACCTTTATTGGTTATATCTTTAAGGGTGTTGTGAGTACTCCAATTGAACAGGAAGAGACCTTTCTTATTGTTAGAAGTATTGGTGGAACGACTGTTGAATTGATTGAGCCTGGAAAGACTCCGTTTGATACATTAATGGACTTGCATGTAACTCAGATAGAGCAATTGCCTGGTGAAGTTTTAATTAAATGTATTGATAATGTATGTGGTGGGAAGGATTATAATTGGATATATTATGTCAATAATGAAATTGGAAATGTTAAAATTTCTGAATACATAATTCAGGCAGGCGATGATATTGAATTTAGATTAATTGGTGCTGAAGTTTAGTTTTTTGATTGTTTTTTCTTGATTAAGGGTAATATTTATAAACTATATTTAATATGGTTTGGGGTATGGTTGTAGGAAAATCTAAGAAAGGAAAGAGAATATTAGTTACTAGTGCATTGCCTTATGTAAATAATGTTCCCCATCTTGGAACTCTTGTTTGCGTATTGAGTGCAGATGTTTATTCTAGATTTTTAAGATTAAAAGGGGAGGATGTTATATATGTTTTGGGAACAGATGAGCATGGAACTACTGCAGAAGTAAAAGCTTTATCTGAAGGTCTTACCCCTAGACAATTAGTTGATAAATACTTTAAATTACAGAAAGAGATATATGATTGGTTCTTGTGCATTCCTGATGCATTTGGTAGAACTTCTGATAAAGAGAATTATGAAATAACCATCGATATTTTTAATAAATTATATAAAAATGGATATATATTTGAGGATATTCTTGAACAAACTTATTGTCCTAAATGTGAAAAATTCTTATCTGATAGATTTGTTACTGGAACCTGTCCGCATTGTGGATATGAGCATGCTAAAGGAGACCAATGCGAACATTGTGGTAAATTGCTTGATCCTGAAGAATTAATAGGTGCTAAATGTGAGATCTGTAAATCAAGTCCAGAGACAAAAAAGTCAAAACATCTGTTTATTGATCTTCCAAAATTAGAGCCTAAACTTAGCAAATGGATTAAAGAACAATCTGTAAAAGGAAAGTGGTCTTTGAATGCAGTCACAATGACAAAAGCGTGGCTGAAGGAAGGATTAAAACCAAGATGTATTACAAGAGACTTAAAATGGGGGGTCCCTGTTCCTTTGAAAGGGTATAAAGGTAAAGTCTTTTACTCATGGTTTGATGCTCCTATTGGTTATATATCTATCACTAAACAAGACATAAAGGATTGGAAGAAATGGTGGCATACACCTAAGGATGTTAGATTAGTGCAGTTTATGGGCAAGGATAATATTCCCTTCCATACAATCTTGTTTCCTTCATCTTTGATGGGGGCAGAAGATGATTATGTACTTTTGGATCATATTTCATCTAATGAGTATCTGAATTATGAAGGCGGACAGTTTTCAAAGAGCAGGCATGTTGGAATCTTTGGTGATGATGCCAAGAATACTGGAATTAAAGCAGATATTTGGAGATACTGCATTATGGTTAATCGACCTGAAAAGGCAGATACTGAATTTTCTTGGTTAGACTTTCAAAGTAAGATAAATCATGAATTGGTTGCAAATCTGGGTAATTTGGTCAATAGGACTATGAAATTCTTGAACAGCTTTTACGGCGGCATTATTCCTAAAGGAAGTTTTGGAAAGATTGAAAGGGAATTCATTAAGGAAGTCAAAGAAAAATCAAAATTGGCAGTTAATCTGCTTGATGAAGTCAAGATAAAGGATTCTTTGAGAGGGATTATGAATATATCAAAACTTGGCAATAAATATTTCCAAAAGAGCGAACCATGGAAGAATTTTAAACTTGATAAAAAGAAAGCAGATACTTCTCTCTTTTTATTGGTTAATTTTATCAAGGATCTTGCAATACTAATCAAGCCATTTATGCCTGAAACTTCTGAATTAATTGGGAAGCAGCTAAATTTTAAGATAAAGGATTTAGATGATCTTGGAAAATTAAGTATTTCTGCTGGACATAAAGTTGGAAGGGCAAGAGTTCTGTTTGAAAGGTTGAATAATGATAAGGTTGAGCAATTTAGAGAAAAATTTGGTGGCAAAAAGAAAGAAGATGGTTTTGGAAAAGTTGAATTACGAGTTGCTGAAATTTTAGAAGTTGAAGATCATCCAGATGCTGATAAATTATATGTGTTGAAGATAAATACTGGTAAAAATAAAAGACAGATATGTGCGGGAATCAAGAATGATTA
>JAHWIG010000019.1 GCA_019322735.1 Candidatus Woesearchaeota archaeon
CAAAAGAATTAGCTAAAAATCCCAGGATAGAAAGTGTGGACATTTTAACTGGAGATTACGAATTAATTATAAAATTAAGAAGTAAAGATATTGATGATTATTATGAATTTATAAAAATAGCAATAAAAAAATATAGTTTTTCAAAAGTTGTATCTTTAACTTCTTTAAAACAAATTAAATCTGAATTTGTTGAGTATAACATATAAGCCTCCGAGGGGATTTGCACCCCCGACCTGCTGATTACGAATCAGCCGCAATAGCTACTATGCTACGGAGGCACTATTATATTTTTTTTAGTAATTCTTCTTTTGTTTTATGTTCTTTCTGACAGTTTTGACAGACAGTATGTTTTTTTCCTTTTTTGTCTTTGATGTATGTGCCAAGTATCTTCTTTAGGAAAATCTCTTCAATCTTTTTCTTACATATTTCACATTTCATTTAAGTTAGAAATAAAGGAAAAACTATATAAAACTTGTTGTAAATAAGCACAATATGAATAAAGTAACTGCAATTGTTGACAAATCAAAATGCCACCCTAATCTATGCCAGCATGAATGTATGACATATGATCCTATTAATAGATCTGGTGGAGAAGGATTTCATATTGGTGAAAGTGGAAAGTCAGAGATAGATGAAAGTTTAGTTACAGAAATGCATAAGATTTCTGCTAAGATGTGCCCTTTTTCTGCGATAAAGATAGTCAAATTACCAGAAGAATTGAAAGAAAAGGCATTGCACAGCTATGGAAATAATCAATTCAGGTTATATGGATTACCAATGCCTATGTTTGGCAAAGTAGTTGGAGTTTTGGGGGTTAATGGTATTGGAAAATCCACTGCGATAAAGATATTGGCAGGAGTCTTGAAGCCAAATTTTGGAGAAGAGAAAGAAGCAAGTTATGAAGAGCTTATTAAACATTTTAAGGGAACCGAATTACAGTCTTTTTTTGAAAAATCAAAGAAAGGAGAGATAAAGGTTGCATATAAGCCGCAACAGGTTGATTTAATACCTAAGCAAGTAAAGGGAAAAGTTAAAACTCTGTTGAAAAAGGTTGATGATGCTGGTAAGTTTGATGAAATTGTTGAGAAATTAGAGCTAAAAAGAGTATTAGGTCATGATGTAGGGGATTTAAGTGGTGGAGAATTACAAAGAGTTGCGATTGCAGCAACGGTTTTGAAGAAAGCCAATGTGTATATATTTGATGAGCCAACTTCGTATCTTGATATAAAGCAGAGAATAAATGTGAGTAAGTTTATCAGAGAATTAGCAGACGAAAATACGGCAGTGTTGGTTGTTGAGCACGATTTGATTATTTTGGATTATATGACTGATTTAGTTCATCTTATGTATGGGCAAGAATCTTGTTATGGTATTATTTCTCAGCCAAGAAGTACAAGGGTAGGAATAAATGTTTATCTTGAAGGTTATTTGAGAGAAGAGAATATCAGATTCAGAGATCATAAAATTAAATTTATGAAATTACAAGCAAAAAAGCTGACAAAAGGAAATGAATTAATATCTTGGAAGGGGATAAAAAAGAAAGTTGGAAGTTTTAATTTGGAAGCAGACGTTGGAGTATTAAATAAACATGATTCAGTTGGAATTCTTGGAGAAAATGGAATAGGAAAGACTACTTTTGTTAGAATTTTGGCAGATGTTATTAAATTAGATAAAGGTAAAATAAAAGGAAAAGTAAAAGTTTCATATAAACCTCAGTATCTTACAGTTTCTAAAAAAATTGTTGCTGAAGTATTGAAGGAAGCAATCAAGAAATATGATGTTGAGCTGATAAGGCCTTTAAATTTAAAACAATTGTTTGATCGTAAGATTGATGAATTAAGTGGAGGAGAATTACAAAAGGTAGCTATCGCTCTTTGTTTGAGTAAAAAGGCAGATATGTATCTATTGGATGAGCCAAGTGCTTATCTTGATGTAGAGCAGAGATTACATGTTGCAAGAATGATTAAAAATATAATGGAGAAAAGAGGAAGTAGTGCTTTAGTTGTTGATCATGATATTTTATTTATTGATTACTTGAGTAATAATTTATTAGTATTCCAAGGAGAATCAGCTGTTAATGGAAATGTTAATGGTACATTCAGCATGGAAGAGGGAATGAATGTCTTTTTGAAAGAGCTGAATATATCTTTAAGAAGGGACAAGGAAAGTTCAAGGCCTAGAATAAATAAGTTAGATTCTGTTCTAGATAGAGAACAAAAAAGAAAAAATAAATTATATTATGCTTAATTCTTATTTAGCAACAATCATGGTGCTTGTTAACTTAACTTCTTTGATGGATCTTATTTTTTCCATTACAAAAACCCCAACCATCTCTGGATCTTGCATTTCTAATTTCACTAATAGATCCCATTCTCCAAAGAGGACATGAACTTCTCTGACCTCTTCCATACTCTTTAATTCTTCCATTACCCCATTTTCATTTTCAAGAACCCTTATTAATAGATATGCTAACATTTTTAGTACCTCCTTTATGTGTATTATTTAGAAGTTTTTAAATTTTTCTTAAAAAGGTTAGAAATCCGGTATGTACAATCAAAGGAGTTATTGGTTTTGCTATCTTTCCTTCTAATTTCCACTCGCGCTCTGCTGTTTCTTTTGTTTTTATGTGAATAAATTTCTTTACTGAGTTATTTACGCATTTAAGTGCTTGAGTTATCTGTGGGGTATAGATTACTAAAAAAGCCCCTTTCTTTAGTGATTTGTGTACATTATCTATTGCATTCCATGGTTCTTTTAGATCAAGAGTTATGAGGTCAAGGTTCTTTTCACTTATCCCTTTGTAAATGTCTTTGTTTTTTATTTTGATGTTTTTTAGATCTAGGAATTTTATATTTCCCTTTGTTATGTTTATTGCATCTTCCTTTATTTCATACGTTATAACTTCTTTTACTATATGTGCAAGATAGCATGATAGTGCTCCAGAACCAGAGCCAGCATCAAGCACTTTGCTGTTCTTGTTGATTCCTGTTTCTGTTATGATTGCACCAATGTCTTTTAAGGATATTATTTGTGCCCCCCTCCTTATTTTCCTATAGATGTCAATGAATTGAGGGTCAAGAACAGAAAATGTTACACCTTTGTTTGTTTTTGCTATTGATTTCTTGAGATCTTTTGATTTTATCATTCCATCTTTTGTATGGAAATCTTTACTTGTATCTTTTACTAAGAATCTCTTTTGTTCTGAAATAAGGAGTTTCATTTTTTTATTGTTACTTTTTTGAGTAAAATACCTTCTTTAGTTACTGAATAAACTATGAATCCCGTATTTTTGTTTATACCTAGCTCTAGGCGAATGTTCTTTGGTATTACTATTTGGCCGCGCTTGTCGGTTTGCACCAATATTGGGTATCTACTCATTTTTTGTGTTTTTTGCAAAAACTTGGAGACAAAGTCTCTTTGTTTCTTTCTGATTTTCAGAATTTATACCTGATTTTCAGGATAAAATTCTGATTTTCAGTATTATAATACTGAATTTATAACCTCTTCATTCCATCCTATGCTTGTTAGTATCTGTTTAATTTCATCTGGCTTTTTGCCCTGAGCTAATTTATAGTTGATATATCCTTTGAGTTGGTCATTGTTCTTGTGAGGTTTATGACAGCTAAATAAGATTAGATCGGTAATGCCTTCTGACCATCCTTGTTCTAAAAGAGAATCCCTAATATTTTCTAAGCTGTATCCTTCTGCCGAGGATGATTTTATATATTCATCTACATCGTTTAATTTACTCTCTAATTCTTTAGATCCATCTAGTGCTACATCAAGAACTTCTTCTGGCCATCCTTTGATCAATAAGGCTTGTTTAATATGTTCTTTATCAAATCCATGGCTTAATCTTATTTTGATATATTCTTTTAAATTTGTAAATTGATCATCTTCAGCTTTTGGTTTTATTGCTTTGATTGGTTTTTCTTCTTGGGGTGGTGGAATTGGTTTTTCTATTGGGGTTAATTTGGGTAATGGTTTAATTTCTGTTTCTGGTTTTTTAGGTGGTTTAGATCTTAATCTTAACAATAAACCAATGATTGCAACTAATGCTATGAAAGATCCAAATATGTAAGGCATATAATTTAAAGGTATCCCAAAGACAGCTGGTTGTTCTTCTCCTATACATGTAGAACAAGGACCTCCACAATCAATATCTTCTTCTCCTTGGTTTTGGACACTATCAAAGCATGTTGCACATAGAGTACAAGGACCTCCACAATCTGTTCCACTTTCACCCTGGTTTTGTATATTATCATAGCAGGTTGCTGCTACTGTGCATGGAGCACATGATTGACCACCACAATCAACATCTTCTTCATCTTGATTCTGAATTCCATCATAACATGTTGCAGCTGGACATGCAGAACATGATCCACCACAATCTATCCCAGTTTCATCCTGATTTAATATTCCATCTGAACATGTTGCGCTGCTAGGACATGCAGCACAAACACCACCACAATCTATCCCAGTTTCATCCTGATTTAGTATTTCATCTGTGCATGTTGGTGTTGGTGGTGATGGTGTACCTGAACCTCCGCCACTATTACATGAAGAGCATGGACCACCACAATCTACTCCTGTTTCACCTTGGTTTTGAATTCCATCATAACATGTTGTCCCACCCTCGCTTACTGTTTCTGTTAATGTTAAGTTTCCACTTTCAGTATCTGTTTCTCCAAAAGAATCTGTTACTGTTAGTGTTGCAGTATAATTTCCTGATGAAGAGTATTCATGGTTTCTATCTACTTCAAACCCTTCACCAGAACTGGTAATATTTCCTGTTGTTGAACTACTGTCACCCCAATTAATAGTGTAAGTAAGATTATCTGAAATGGCCCCACCTAAATTTTCATCTTCAATATCTGCCTGTACTTTTGGATTATCTGTACCTTCTTGACTGAAGTTGAAGCTGGTAATATGTGGCGGATAATTAGTTATATTGGCAAGACTATTAGTTTGGCTGCTTTCACTGAAATTATATATCAAACTTCCTGCAGAGTTGTAAACTAAACCGGCATAAATAATATTATTAGTTACATTTGCATTCACTAATGTTATTCCTAAAATCCAAGACATACTTACATTTGAATTATTTATAGTTGAATCTGTTATGTTAGAATTAAGGACAGTTGAGCTTCCTGTTATTGTTGAGTTTGTAACATTGGAAGGATCTATAGTTGAGCTATCTACAGTTGTATCTGTTAAGGTAACATCACTTATATTTGAGTTCAAAATAATGGAATTTGTAATTGTTGAATTGAATAGATTTACTGTATTATTGATGGTGCTTGTTGTTATTATGGATGCATTAATTGTTGAGTTGATTACTGTTGAATTTATAAGTTCCGTGTCAAATACATTGGAATTGTTTGTTACATTTGAATTCAAAAGATTTCTTGTTATATTTACTGGATCAACCTCAGAATCTGTTATTATGCAGTTTGAGGCGTTGTAGTTCTTTACTAATGAATTTCTTACATCGCAATCATCTAATGTGGAATTAATTATTTTTGATAGATTGATACTTGAATCTGTTGCATTGCTGTTTGTTAAATTTGTATAGTTTAAGAATGAACTTTTTATTTCTGTCCTACTGAAACTAGTTCCATTATATCTTGCTCCAGTTATTAATCCAAGCTCACTTGTTGCATTTCCTCCTGTTATGGTGATGTACTCGTCTATTCCTACTCCAAATGTAGTTAATTTCAAGTATCCAGAATTGTTTGTAGCAGTTATATTACAGGAGGATGTTATATTGGTAACTATTGTGCCTGTACTTGTTGAACCCCCTTGATCTAAAGTTACAGAACAACTTTCTTCTATACTATTATTGGTATATGTTAAATCTAAAACATAATTTACAGTTGTGTTAAATGGTCCAGTTTCATTTCCAGTTATTGTTGCATTAGTTTCTATAATACCTGTACCAGTAATATTTGAGTTGTAAAGTTCTGATTGATATATTTCTATTAATGTATTATTGTGATTTGTTTCAGAATAATATATTCCATCTATATATGTATTAAAGAGGATATTTAGATAAACTTCTAATGTAATATTATTGCTCAATGTGTAATTTTCGCCATCGCTAATATTGAAATAAATTATTTCAGTTCCTGTAAAGTTTTCTGGTTGAGTAAAGCTTACCCAGTTTCCACTTAAAGTGAAACTTGGATTTGTCCATGTTGAGTTTGCAGTTACATTGTTGACTAATGGATTTTGTTGTAATGTAACCCTTATGGTTGTTAAATTGTTTGTTGAGGTGGTATATGCTTGAGTTAATGTTGTTAATTCCCCAGTAAGATCAAATATTGTTGTTTCTAGTATGCCTTCTGTTGAGTTCAGTTCCTGTATTATCACACTATAATTGATTTCTGAAATGTTTGTATTTGTTGCAGTATGTGTTACTGAGAAAGTATATGTTGTATTTGTTCTGTTTTCACTTATATCTTGATATAATGTAATATTTCCTGCATTTGCTTCTGTTATCATAACAGTTGTTTCATCAAAGGAAGCATTATCAGTTGTATCTGTTAATATCCATGTTGAACTTAGTAGTTCTTTTGCTTTAGCCACAGGAGTTATGTTGATATCTGTGCTCGCTGAGGTATCTGTATGGTTTATTGTGTATGTTAATGTTTGGCTGTCAATATCATTAAAATAATCTTCTAGGAACAAAGCATCATAGTTACTTTGATTCATAAACCAGGATTGATTTGGTATGGTGCTTGATGTTGGGGCATCATTTACTGGAGTCACATTTAGATTCACCATATTGCTTGCTACTTTGGTGAAACTGTCATTTACAAAGAATCTTATTCTATGTTCTCCAAAGAAGTCAGAAGTTGGAGAGAATGTTGTATTTCCTTCTGTTTGATTTATATTTGTTGTAATACTCTCTGTAAATGAAATTGTTGTGTTTTGATTATAGTCATTCAATAAGTCAGTTGAGCTTCTTCTATAATCATATATAGCTAATTCATCAATGTATGCATTGGCTTGTTTTGATGTGGCCGCATCTGATCCAACGTACATAGTTAAACTATTGAAGTCTTCTCCAGAAATTGAACTGAAGGATATTGGGCCAGAGTTTGTTGTTGTTTCATTGTCTATTGTAAGAGATATTGACCCATTGTCCTTCCATGTTACTGCTATGAATTTCCATTCATCATTGCTCCAATTGATCAAATTATGTGTGACAGTCCAATTTCTTTCTATAACACCAAATTCTAGATTATTTCCTTTTCTTCCTAACCAGAAAATATCATCTATAGCTTCAATTCCCTGTGATTCTTGATTGTCTTCAAGTCCTAAAATGAAATTTGCAGTACCCTCTCCAATTAGAATCATTGAATCTTCTCCAGAAGTCAGCGATGTTAGAACTAATTCACCACTTGAGCTTGATGAGGCTGTATCAGAAATTTTTGAGTTTATTAGATTGACAACTTCAGTTATTGAATATTCTGTTGCATTGAATGTTATATTAAAAGATTGACTATCAATTGTTGCCTCAAAGAATGTTGTGTCTGTTGTTGCATCTTCTCCTGTAGATTCTTGGTTTTCAGTAAATCCAAGTAAACTATTGGCAGTTCCATTGAGTATCTTGATATCTGCAGTTGAACTAGTATCTGTTGTTTCAAGTTTAATGCTGCCATTTGAATCACTTGCTGTTATACCAATTACTACAAGATTTAATAGATGTGTAACGTCTGCAGTTGTTAATGTTCTATTGTCTGTCTTGTTGAAAACAGTTATTGTTCCATTGACTTCTGGATGGGTTACTGATGAATAATTGTAATCCCCTTCTGTGGCGAATACGTAACTAAAGCTACCATTAAATACAAGGTCATTAGAGCTTGTTGATTCTGGGCCAACTATACTTATGTTATGTGTTACACCAGTGTCAAGATTTGTCCATGTTACATTAGTTCCTAACTCTATTGATAAGTTTTGAGGGGATGAGCTTAGATTTTGTATTGTTATATCTTTTGTTAAATTATTTTCACTTAAGTTGATTGTGTAATTTATATCACTGCTTTGAACTTTGAATATATTATTTCCTGTAGTAGTATTATCTCCAAGAGTTATATTAAATGGTCCTTGAGTTGTTCCTGTAATTGAAGCTGAAGTTGCATTTGTTTCAACTGTAAAGACAAATGGCCAGGTATTGGTTGAGGTTAATGAAGCTGTTGTTCCTTCTCCTATTGAAGAATCTAAGCGGATATTAAAGAATGTAGCATCTTCATTTAATGTATCATTGCCATCCCATAATGGTTTTACAAACATCTCAATTGTTCCTTGTTCTTTGTTGAAGTTGTTTCTGCTATAGTTGCTGTATGATGTGGCTATTGGATAGCTTAAGCTGCCTGGTTGTCTTTGTCCATCATAGAAGGCGCTTGCATATTCCTTTTGTTCGAATTGTACTTTATCAACCTTGACCCAAGTATTGTTACTATCAGAGTCTACTATGATTTGTGCATAAGTAGAATCTAGTGGGGAGGTAAGAGTAAGAATTCTTTTGCTCGCACTATCGTTTAGTAAAGTTGTATTGTCTAGATCAATAAGGCCACTGCAATTTTCACTATTTTGACAATCAAGGGTAGAGCCAAGGAAAGAAAGCGTTTTGTTTGTTGTATTATCAGTAAAGTACAATTCATTGAACCAGTTTATGTGTAATCTACCAGTTCCAGAAGAAGAATTAGTAACCATATATAAACTCAATGTGTAGTTTTCGTTTTCTGTTACATTAATAATTTGAGAATAATAGTTGTGTTCGTTGATAATCACATATCTTGGAGGTGCATTGTGCTGGTAATCTGGATGGCTGTATCTTGTCCATTCTTTTGGTATTGTTATCTGTTCAGCATCTTGCGTGGAGTTTTCAAAGTCCCCATTTAATATTAAATTCATTATTGCTGATTCTAATAATATACTATAGCCATCTATTCCATCATCTGTGTTTATGTTTTCATAGCTTCCATCGTTGTAGTTTGTTGTCTCTGTTAAATTATCTAGATTATCATAGAGCAATATCCCTCTTGGATACATTGTGTAATTGTATGTGAGATTGTCATTATCTGGATCATAGAAGTATGATGGGTTTAAGGTTAAATTTGTATAATTAGTATCTTCTGGCCATGAGGTGTCTTGAATTGTTTGATTAAAGACTGGTGGTGTTGAATAGATTGTGAAGTTAAACCATTCAGATGAATTATTTGAACTATTTGCAGAGTCATTTAAATTTCCAGCCAAATCATAAGCTAGAGATTTCCAGAATATTGTTTTTGATTTGTTTGTGTAATCTGAATTAATAGTTCCAGAGAAAGTATCATCAAGGAAACTTAATCCTGAAGATAAATTAATTTCTTCATATTCATTTGTATTTGATGTGTTGTAGGTATAGATGATCTTTACACTCTCTTTATCAATGTTATTCTCGTTTGCATCCCAGATAAATACATTGTTGATCCAATTTATGCTTAATGTTACATTGTCATAATCATATGTTGGAGATGGAGAAACAGTCGGATTAGCATAAGTTGGCGGTGTTTTATCTACAACAAACCAGGTTTCTATTGTTTCTGTATTGTTTAATGTATCTGTTGATTTGAATACAGCATCATATCTTGCATCAGGCCATTCACTTGTATTTACATAATAAGTATTGTTCCATTCAAAGCTTGCAGAACTATTTGTTGTTGAATTTGTTTTTATTACTGTGCCGTTTTGATGGGATATTGTGTAGTTTGCTGTTACTGTATAATTTGCTCCAAAAGTTGAGTTTGTGCTGTTGATAAATACTCTGATGAACAATGTATCTCTTAGCCATTGGCCGCGAAATTGCCATGGATCTGTATCAATTTCCATATAAGGTTCTAGTAGATCAAGGGTGAAGTTTATTGATTCATTATTGTAGTTTCCTAATGTGTCATTTGTATGTGCAAAGAAAGTGTAATTTCCTGTTGTGAAAGCAGATGTTGACCATGCGAAGTAATAGCTATTATTCAATAATACAAAAGGAGTTCCTGTCAGACCATTAGCTATGGTGTCATCAGTTGAATTTACTATTGTATACCAAGTAGCATCTATATCATTTAATGTATCATTAATATCTACATAGAATTCTACAAGTATCCCAACAGTTGCATTATTTTCTGGAGAAGTTATATTTATTTCTGGAGCAGTCTGGTCTATTCTGAATGTTAAATTATTTGTTGAATTAATACATCTATCTGCAAATGAACTGTTATCACATGTAGTGATATACCAGCTGTAGTTTCCATCAAGCCAATCTGTTGTGTTTGATATATTTAAAGTATAATTCGAATCTGTAATTG
>JAHWIG010000006.1 GCA_019322735.1 Candidatus Woesearchaeota archaeon
GTGTGGATGTTAGAGTATATTCTTATGTGGATATTTCTGAATGTGTTCAAGGAAGTTATTCCATATATGTATTAGCATGTTAATGAAAATGATTAAAATAAAAACAAAAATTTGGGCGATGGTTTTGATTATCTTTGTAGGGCTTGTTGGAGGGGCATATGCACTAACTATGCCCGAAGAAGTAACTGATCAAAATTTATTAGATGGTGAAGATAGTACTCCTTATGGAGATTTTGAAAACTTAGATAGATTAAGTGAGAATTATGCTTTTTTTAACTTGGATCTCGGTGAAGAATTGAACCAACAATATAATAATAATGGATTAGAGCTTCAAATGCCAGTTAAGGTCGATGAAGTTTATGAAGAAGAAGAATTAGTTCAAGAACAGATAATGGAAGAAGAAATAATGCAGTATGAAAAAGAAATAAAGGCAAAAAAAACTGAAGGGGAAGAAGAAACAGAGGAGGGAGAACAAGTTGTTGATGAAAGTATCGAACAAAGAATTATTGGATTAGAGAAGCAACAAAATATTTTAAAATACATTCTTGGTGCAAGTGGCCTTATTATAATGGGGTTATTGATTTTTATATTTCATAAATTTAAATTTAAAAAAAAGAGGTAATATGGAAAAATTAGATGTTTCTTTTGAATTTTTTTAGAATTATCTGATTCAACCAATAATCTCTGTTTTTAAAGTATTAAGATCGCAGAAATTAGTAGAAAAATTATAAGCTCCCGCATTAAGGAAGATTAATTCATCTCCAATCTTAGGATTCTTTAAGTAAACCCTATAACGGAATAAGTCCATTGAGCAAGGAGTGATCCCTTTAACAACATAAGCATCTCCTTTTTCCAATTCACCTTCAATCTTTAACTTAACCGGAACAATTAATGCATCCATATCTGAATTATAAATTGATGCATCCACAATTATATTACCATCATAAACATTTATTATTTTAGTTATTAGTTTTCCTGCTGGAGCAGATATAAATCTCCCTGGCTCAATCATTAATTTTATGTTATCCAATGTTTAGTATGCTAATCAAATCTAAGGTTTCTGTATCCAAAATATCTTCTAATTCGTATTGTAAATTCCATTCGCTCATGTTCTGAGTCTTTCTATGAAAATGGATTCCAAAATTAATTTTATCTTTAAATTTTTCATTGAGAGATTGTATCCTTTTATTTACTATTTCTGAAGGCATTCCAAATACAAAATATCTTTCTGTACGCAGAGTTCTTTCTTTTATTTTTATTCTCAAAAAGATTGTAATTTTTTTATGATGATTATTAGATTCAAGAAAAGATTCAATGATGTTTAAATCAGGTTCATTATCTATAATAAAATTAGTAATTCCTTGGCCTAACAAAGATTCTATTTTTTCTTTAGTCCATCCCTGGGGCAAAAAAATCACCCGAGACCTGTCTTTTATATGAATTAATTCATTTGTTAAATGCACACTAAAAAGACAATTAGTCTCTTTTTCAAGAATTTTTGTTACGTCTTGGTTTGTTTTTGAACTATAGGAAATTGTATCTGCTAAATTTTGAAGTTTTTTGTATTGCTCTACTACCTTACTTTTTGATATTGTGAATTTTGCCATCTTTATTTTGAATTCTTTAACAAATTATCTTTGTCCAATTCTTCCAATGCTTTTATCATTGCCAATGGAAACATTATTGTTACATCCCCTATAACTGTTGCCACGTCACTTTCATCTTTTACTTTCCCCCAAGATTTTGCTTCGTTTGTTGTTGCTCCAGACATGCTGCCTGAAGTATTATGTGCTGTTGTCATATATACTGCATATTCTGCCCCGCCATTCAATAAGGTGCAAAGAATTGCGTGATGTTTTGATATGCTTCCTCCAAGTGCAATTACCCCTTTTTTCTCATCCTGGCTTGTGGAAAGGAGATATTATCAGCATTGGCGGAACAAGAAAAAGAAGAGACATCATGGCAGAGAGCCCATTTGATGAAATATTTAAGATGCTTGAGGGTGAATTTGTGGGTATGGGTTTTGGATTAAGTGATATTAAATTTGTTGTTGTTGATGCTATGCCAAAGCAAGCAGTCTTAATAACCGATATGACTGAATTAATAATTAATCCTGAGCCTGTTGAAGTTAAAGAGGTTGAGGCTCCTGGAGTAAGTTATGAAGATATTGGTGGATTAGCAGAAGAAATCAAAAAGATAAGAGAGATGGTTGAGCTGCCATTAAAACATCCAGAATTGTTTGAAAGGCTTGGCATAGAGGCCCCAAAAGGAGTTTTATTGCATGGACCTCCTGGAACTGGAAAAACATTATTAGCAAAAGCGGTTGCGAATGAGAGTAATTCTAACTTTATCCTTATTAATGGGCCAGAGATTATGAGCAAATATTATGGTCAGAGCGAAGAAAATTTGAGGAAGAAATTTGAAGAAGCAGAAAAGAATGCTCCAAGCATTGTTTTTATTGATGAGATTGATGCTATTGCCTCTAAAAGAGAGGAAAGCAAGGGAGAAGTTGAAAGAAGGGTTGTTGCACAATTATTGGCTTTAATGGATGGATTAAATGCAAGAGGGAAGGTTGTTGTTATTGCTGCAACCAATATTGTTAATGAACTTGATCAAGCATTGAGAAGGCCTGGAAGGTTTGACAGAGAGATAGAGATTGGGGTTCCTGATAAGGAAGGAAGACTGAATGTATTAAAGATTCATACTAGAAATATGCCGCTTGCAAAGAATGTTAATTTGAAAGGTTTAGCAAACATTACTTATGGTTTTGTAGGGGCAGATTTGGCTGCATTGGCAAAAGAATCAGCAATGATTGTCTTAAGGAGGATTCTTCCAGATTTAAATCTAAAAGATTCTGGGGTTATTTCAAAAGAGATTCTTGAAAAATTAATAGTTACACAAAAAGATTTCAGTGATGCACTAAAGATTGTAAGGCCAAGTGCTATGAGAGAAGTATTGGTTGAGGTGCCAAATGTTAAATGGGAAGATGTTGGCGGATTAAATGAAGTTAAACAGGATTTAAAGGAAGCTGTAGAGTGGCCATTAAATAAACCAGAGGTGTTTAAGAATATGGGAATTAGGCCGCCAAAAGGAATTCTTCTTTATGGGCCCCCTGGAACTGGAAAAACTATGCTGGCTAAAGCTGTTGCAACAGAGAGTGCTGCTAATTTTATATGGATAAGGGGACCAGAATTAATCTCAAAATGGGTTGGTGAAAGTGAAAAAGGAATAAGAAAAATTTTCAAAAAAGCCAGACAAACCAGTCCAACAATAATATTCTTTGATGAGATAGATAGTATTGCTCCAAAAAGGGGAATAAGTACTGATGCAAGAGGAACTGAAAGGGTTGTCAATCAACTATTAGCTGAGATGGATGGATTAGAAGATATGTCAGAAGTTCTTGTTATTGCTGCAACCAATAGACCAGATATGATTGATACTGCACTGTTAAGACCTGGAAGATTTGATAGAATAATTCTTTCTCCTGTTCCTGATAAGAAAGCTAGGGAAGATATTTTTAAGATCCATACAGTAGGTATGCCTCTTAAAGGTGTTAATTTGAAATCCTTGGCAGAGAAAACCCAGGGATATGTTGGAGCAGATATTGAGGCAGTATGCAGGGAGGCAGCAATAGATGCCCTTAGGAAGGATATAAACTCAAAAGAGGTCAGTATGACTAATTTTACAAAGGCATTAAAGATTGTTAGGGCTTCTGTTGGTAGAGAGGTAGAGGAGAGATATAAGGAGATTAAGAATGAATTTTCTTCTGCTAGGGCTAAAGAGATTACTGATAAACCAACTTATATGGGTTAATCTTTGGATACCCCCAATATCCCTACATTATTATTCTAGTAAATTATTTAAATAAGGGTGTTATCTGTTAGATTAATGAAAGCAGAATCTGGAGATGTTGTTGAGATAAAAACAAAAGAGGAAATAATTAAAGGCATATGTATGCCTGACGAGAAAGATTTCTATTTTATTAAGCTTGATAGTGGATATAATATTGGAATAAAGAAAAGGCATGTTAAAAGTATAAATGTTGTTGGAAAGAAAAAATCAATTAAATTAAAAGCTAAAAAGATAGAGAGAAAGAAAGGGTTAGATAAGGTTGTAATACTTCATACTGGGGGAACCATTGCAAGCAGGGTGGATTATGAGACTGGCGGAGTGGTTGCTCAATTTAAACCAGAAGAGTTAGTGGCAATGTTTCCTGAATTAAATGATATTGTTGAGATAAAAAGCAGACTTATCGGAAATATAATGAGTGAGAACATAAGATTTGCTCATTACAACATATTGGCTAAAGAGATAAAGAAAGAGATTGATAATGGAGCTAAAGGAGTTATTGTAACCCATGGAACCGATACCATGCATTATAGCTCTGCCGCTTTATCTTTTGTCTTAAAGGGGTTAAATGTTCCTGTTGTTTTAGTTGGGGCGCAAAGAAGTTCTGATAGGGGAAGTAGTGATGCTGCAATTAACCTGATTTCTTCATGTGTTTTTATTGTTAATGGTAATATCAATGGTGTATTTGTTTGTATGCATGAAAATGAGAATGATGACAAATGTATTATTATTAATGGGTTAAGGGCAAGGAAAATGCATACTTCAAGGAGGGATGCATTCAGACCAATAAATTCATTTGCAATTGCAAGAATTGATTATAAAGAGAAAAAGGTTGAATTACTTTCAAAGATGAAAAAAGAGAAAGGAAAATTGCGTTTAAAATTATTTAAAGATAATGTTAAAGTTGGGTTGCTTAAGACAAGACCAAATATGTATTCTTCTGAAATTTTGGCATATAATGGTTTTGATGGATTGTTGATTGAAGGAACTGGGTTAGGCCAAGCACCAATAACTAAATTTGATAATAAATCTGGAGAAAATGAAAAAATATTTACTGCATTAAAGAGATTAAGTGAGAAAACTGTTATTGCTATGAGTTCTCAGGCAATATATGGAAGGATTCAGATGAATGTATATAAAGAGGGGAGATTATTGCAGGATATTGGTGTACTAGGAAATTACTGTGATATGACTCCAGAAACTGCCTATATAAAACTTGCATGGCTATTGAGTAATTATTCAAAGAAAGAAGCTAAAGAAATGTATGGAAAAAATATTCGAGGAGAGATTTCTGAAAGGAGTGAGAATATTTTCTTAGTATGAATTCTGTTAAATGTATCCTAAATTAAAATGAACCAATTAAAAATATTGAATAATAGGGAAATAAAGGGAATATTAAATTTATTAAATAATCAATTTGGGTTTAAGGAAAAGTTTGATTATGTTTTTCTAATGAGTTCTAAGAATAAAATTTATTTAGTGAACAAAGATATTGGAAACATTGATCTTGAAAGGCTGAGGATTGATGCTATTGGATTGTATTTTGGAGAGCTAAACCATGGAGAATTAAGATTATCAATAGAAGGAAGTCAAATGATTGGAAAAAAGTCAAATAAAAATATTATTGAATTGGATAAAAAAGAATCAGAATTATGGAGTATGGGGAATGATATTGATAAAAAAATGGATGTTTCTGGTTTTGTGATATTGAAACATAAAAAGGATTTTATTGGGTGTGGCAGATATAAAGAAGGGAAAATATTTAATTATGTTCCAAAAGAAAGAAGATTGAGGGTTGTTTCTTCTTAAAAGAAAATTTAATCCAAAAAAGAGAGAACCTTATTCAAATCAGTTTCCATCCTCTTATAATTCTTATCTCTTCTATATTTTTTAATCTCTTTTTCTCTGCTTGATTCATAATGCAAATGATTATCTTTATGAAAAAACTCATCAAGAAAATAATCTACCAATGTTGTGAACTGTAACTCTAATGGAATATCTGTTCTAAATTTTTTATGGAAATAATACTTTATATGATTGATATCTTTATTGGGGTTGTTTCTATGGTCTATGGGTGTATCAAATAACCAAATATTGTTTGGTTTGTATGCTAAAAATCCATTCAAGATACCTTTACTACTCCAAGAAGGACATATAACTTTTATTCCAAAATAATCTTCCACGTAACAATTTTTAAAATCGAATTCCATTCCATTATTTTTGTTTTTTCTTACTTCTTTTTTTTCATCCATTATTCTTCCAAGCATTTTGTTAATTATTGTTTCTTTTCTTTTGATTCTTTGAAATACTGCATGGAGTCTATAATGATCACCCATCTTTTGTTTGAGGTAAAGGTCTGCTTTTTTTGGTTTTATATTTTTTAAGTGATCAAAACTAGTGTACTTGTTTCCTGGTTTTTTTTCAATTTCCTGCCTCCATTTATGTGTATAATGTGCTAATTGGACAATTCTTTTATCTTCCCCAGATAATTCTGAAAGATCGTTTTTTTTCGATTTCTTTTTATGTTTATGATGAGCCCTATAAAATTTTTGAAGTCTTTGAACTAAAGGAACTGGTCGACTATTTAACATCAATTCTAATAATTGAAACATATTATCGATCCTTGTATGTATAAATCTTTCATCATGGGAGTAAATGCTTATGCAATCTTTTCTGAACTCTTCAATAAATAGGTACCCTTCATTAAATTTACTTTCTAAACTTTCTTTAATTTTATTATAATTGGGCGTTTCTGATTTATACTGATTTAATGGATCTGCTGCAAGCAATAATAAGTCATTTATTTTTTTCTCTAGCATTTATTTTTCCCAGTCATTTCTTTGATTTAAAAATATTTAATATTGTTTGTAAGTTTCTTGATTCAATGTATTTTGTTGTGTTGGGAAATATTTCCTTAGTAACTTTGATTAACCTATCATGAATCTGAGAAAACTGGTCTGCAATGTGGATATAGCTCCTATCAAAAAGTTCTTCTTTTTTCTCTCCTTTTTTATACTTTTTTGCTTCTTTGTAATATCTGCTATGAAACTGATTAGAGGATTCAAGAGATAATTCCACTAATTCCTTCAGATTATTCCAAATCTTTTTGTTTTCTTCTTCCCCAATATTATGTGCACTTAAGAAACGATATGTTTTTTCACTCAATATTGCATTTTTTCTTAATCTATTCAGTTTTTGGTTTATACTAGTCCCTATTAATGTTTCCGTGTTATCTATTGCATCTCGTATTTTTACCATTGGTGCAAGATCATATAATTGTTGAATGTTTTCATCTGGGTTGGAAAGATAATCAATAGATACTTTAAAGAGATTTACAATGTATTGATCATATTTATCCTTACCAAGATTATTACTAATTGCCCTTACTGGTTTAATAACTGTTTCAGAAATATCTTCACCTTTTCTAGCTAAATTAACTATTTCTTTAAATTCTGGTGGATCTTTTATTTGTTGATTTATTATTGTTGTGGGGGATTCATATTCTTTGTATCTTTTTGGGTTTTTTCTAAGTATTTTTATAATTTTATCGATTTTTTTATATCTGAAGTCTTGCATCTCTTCTATGACATCATGAAGTAATGCTACTAAAATATAAGGCCTTGAAAACCCTTGAATTCTCAAATCATTTGCAACCCTCACTGGGTGAGTAAAATAAGTATTCGTTCCTGCACGCATCTTTTTTGTTTGTAAGTGCTTAGTATATGCATATCTAAATACTGTATATGTATCTTTGCCAAAGACGCTTTCTACTAGATTTTTTCCTGCACCATGTAGGTATTTTTCTGGAGAAATGTTTTTTTCGGTTCCGTCTAATAATAGTTTTGTGATATTTTTATCAAAGAATTCAGTGAATATATATTTTGAATGTAATGTTCGCCCATTCAACCTTACCATATTACTCATATATGGACCACCAACCTTATCCCCCAGATCTTCTTCTATATTATCATCATAATTTAGATTTAGAAGGGAGTATACTAATTCATTCTTTATATCTTCAGCTTTAAGCTTTTTTCCCCACCCAACCATTCCCACTATTGTTTCGTAAGGTTTATCAATTAGCTTTTTTCTAAAAATTGATTCAGGTGATTCCTTTACACGTTCTTCTAATGCCTTATAAAAAATTTCCATCTTGATGGTTTTGTAGCTAATTGGGCATAAAAAGTATTTAAAGCTTTCTATATGTAACTACTTATCGGTTACACTGTGTAATTATAAGATGTCTTCTATTGGCTTTCTTGGTTGTTTTGTTTCTTTGTCTGATCTTTCGATCTCTTCTGACAAATCAACTCCAAGATCTTTTAAAGAAGAGACGTGCATCTGCATCAATTGCTCTACTATCTGAAGAATTCTTTGTAGTTCTTGTCTTTCCTTAGATAATGTGGACAATGAACCTTTATGAAAACCGATTTGCTCTTCTTTTGATTGATTTTTAGCCATTAGTTTAAGGAGTGGAAACTAGTATTTAAATGTTTAGAATAAGTCATTTATCTCTAATTCTTTCAGGCTTTCGGAACTTAAGCGAGCCTCAAAATCTACAACTCGTTCTCCTTCCTCTTTTTCTTTATTCAATAAGGTAAGAAGTGATTTCATGAGTTCCTTTTCTTTTTTTTGTGTAAAATTTCCTGTCTGGCCAATATGTTCAGCTATAACAGATGTTTCTATACCTATTGTTGAGTTGCTCTGTATTTTTATTTCTTTAAAGTCCTTAGAACTTAATTGAGAAGTGCTTTTCATCACAAAATATGCAGATCTTAGATAAAGTTCTGCGAAAATAGATTTGAAGTTTATATCTGATGGTTTTCCTGCCTTAAGGCAGCCAAGAATTCTTATTGTTATAATGGAATTTTTTACATCCTTTTCTTTTATCACTTCTAAAATTTTGCTTTCTATCTGCTCTGGAGTCTTATTTTCTGCATCTATCTTGATACTTATGGTGGGATGAATTTGAATCTTATGCAGTTGAGGTATGCCGTTATCAACAATGTAAAAGCTTCCGCAACCAAGCTCTTCTATCTCTCTAAAATTATTTGGAAATATTGGTCCAGGATATACTAAAGAATTATTTTTTTCGTTTTTTTCAAAGACAAAATGTATATGGCCGCCGGCATAGTAATCAAAGTTTTTTGGAAGGCTACTGGAGGGGGAGGAATCCATCATTTCAAGATTTTTTGGCTTGTATTCTGTTATTGCGGTATGGAACATAAATATCTTGTAACCAGACTCTGATTCTAATGGTGTTTTATCAAGAGCTTTGTAATAGTATTTATCCAGCATGCCCATCTTTCCAGGAATGCCTGTTATCTTTGCCCCTGTTTTTTTATCTATAGTAAATTCCAGATGTAATTTTTTATTAATGGTTTTTCCCTTGAAAACATTTTTTATTAGTTGTGCTTCTTCAAGAACATCTAATATTGTTTTTCCAGATGGAGAAAAATCATGACTTCCCGGGATGATGTATACTGGAATTTCTTTTTCCTTAAGGCTATTAAGAATCCTTACTGCCGCCTTCAATGAATCTATGCTTGGTATTGATGTATTAAATAAGTCTCCAGAAATAAGAATAAAATCAACCTTTTTTTCTTTGCAAATGTTTATTGCTTTTAAGAATGATCTTAAATTTACATCTCTAAGCTTTTGGTCCTTCCATGCCCCAATATGACAGTCTGCTAAATGTGCGAATTTCATATTACTCCGTATAAGAAATAAAATAGAATGGTCATGTATTTAGATATTATACATAATTAATGTGGAAAAAATAAAAATAAATTTATTTTCTTCCTCGAGCCATTTTTGCTCTTGATACATCGCCTGCTTTGTCAACAAAATAAAGCCAACCGGATTCTTTTTTGACTCCTGCCTTGGCAACTTTTTCTGTGCCTGTTGAGCCTTTTTTTCTTCCGCCCCGAGCCATTTTTGCTCTTGATACATCGCCTGCTTTGTCAACAAAGTAAAGCCAGCCCCCTTGTTTTTTTACGCCGACTTTTGCTACTTTTTCAGCCATTTTAATTTACCCCCAAAGATAGTTGATTTATAGAGGAGAAAAAAGAGTTTATCTATATAAACCTTTCGTCTATAACAAGAAGATTTTAGAGGGTTATTTTAGTTTAGACTTTCCTAATTTAATTATTAATCTGATCTCTTTTTCTGAAATTGCGCAGCCTTCTAATTTTAATCCCCATAATAGTGCATCCAATAATTCCTTCTTTGAATCCGGAATGTTAGGTAAATAATTATTTAATAATCCAAGTTCAAAAGCAACAGTAACTAATTCTGTAGAGCGTATTAGCTTTATTCCCCTTACTGCTTCAGAAAACAGATTAATATTTTCATTATTCATGATTATTTTTCTATGCATTCTGTGGGAAAGATTTTTTTCTAATCTTTCAGGATCCTCTATTAATAATCTGGTTGTCTTTTCATCAATTGCTATGGCCTCTGCATTAAGTGTTAGTGCTGCTGCTAATGTCTCAATTTCCCCATAATGGACTATTGTGACATAATTTCCATTGTATGCAAAGCATCTATTTGCTATTGTAAGAAGTTCTTTTGTTTTCTCTTTTATATTGCTTACAACTTTTACTTCAAGAACTTTGGAATTTATCTGTTGTAATGTCTGTATTGCTTCCAGCTTAAATCGCTTTGTTTTTAGTGGTTTATCTACTAATTCATTTTTTACAAATTCTGTGATAAAGAATTTTCCTTTAAACTGTCTCTTTAAAGGTTTCAATAACCATAATATGTGGTTCATGGTCATGCTAATTACTGGTCCTGCATCAAAGAAGAGAATTTTCATTTTAGGTTAAATATTGTTCTGGTGAAATTTAATCTGTCCCTTATATCTATCTTTTTAGATATATGTTCACTGATTTGAGTTTTCCCAACATAGTTCATAAGACCCCATTGTGAAATTCCCATGATATGTGCTGCCCTCTGTAAAGAAATTCCTTTTTCATGGAGAAGAAATCCTTTTTTTATCTTGGCTTTGTTAACAATCTCTTCTATATATAATGGGAGCTGATTGTCTAGTTGTCCAATAAGTTTAAAGAGGTTCTTTATGTTTTGTTCATATTCCTTTATTTGTTTATTAGAAAGATTTTTTGATGAATTATCTAGATTTTTTATTATATCCGTGTATATGCTAATAGGTATGTCTGTTTTTATTATTCGTTTTCTTTCAGTCAGTTTAAATATTGAATAGGCTATGACTGCTACTGAAAGGGTATTTTTGTCTTGAAATATGCTTGCAGCATCTAAGGAAGATCTTGCGGCTTTTTTTAAGGATTGAATATTTCCAGAAATAGTTGCAGTTCTAATCTTCTGCAGAATTTTAACAATAACCTCTTTTGATAACTCATTCATAAGGGTATTATTTCTTATATATTATTTAAGTTTTTCTGTAGTGATAAGATAAATATTGATTTATAGAAAAGTATATAAAGAAAATGTTTTTATTTTTCTTTAAAGGGATAAGTGGGTGGATTACAAATGATGAATGTATTACAGATGTTTTTTAATAAGTTCTTACGTAATTTATTTGGAAAAAAGAAATACATAAAATTAGGGTTATATGGGCCCCCAAATGCTGGTAAAACAACTTTAGCAAACAGAATTTGTCAGGATTGGCTTGGAGAGGAGATGGGTGTTGTTTCTAATGTACCTCATGAAACTAGGGAGATACAGATAAAAGAGCAAGTTAATATAAAATCAGGAAATAAAGAGATTTCATTTAATCTTGTTGATACTCCAGGAATTGCAACTAAGATCGATTATGAAGATTTCATGAAAAAGGGGTTGAATGAGAAACAGGCCAAGAAAAGAGCAAAAGAAGCAACAAAGGGTGTTATTGATGCCATTAAATGGTTGGATGAAGTAGATAGTGTTGTTGTTGTTTTAGATTCTACTAAAGATCCTTATTCACAGGTAAATGTAACCATTATTGGAAATTTGGTTGCAAGAGATATTCCTGTCCTTGTTGTTGGAAATAAGACTGATTTAAAGAGGTCAAAGTTAAAGAGATTACGTTCTGCATTCCCTCAATATGAAGTTATTGGGATTTCAGCAAAGCAGGGAAATAATATTGATGAGTTTTATGATGGATTATTTAAGGTGGTTAAATGAAATGTTGACTTTACAAATAATTCCATATGGAGAAATCGACAGGTTGAGTTCGGTAGGAAGAATAAGAAAATTATTGACATTAGCCAAGGAAGACAAGATAGTGTTATTGCAGGGCAGACTTAAAAAAGAGGAAGAAGCAGAGCTTATCAAGGCGACAATGGAAGAGATAAATAAAGAATTTAAGGGGATAGAGCTTGCTGTGATGGATAGTATGGACAACGGAGCATTGACTGGTTTTGATAAGTTAAAGAATGGATTTGCTAATATGTTACTTGGTAATAGGAGTGGTTTAACATTAGTTGGGCCTGCAAATATTGTAAAAAGGGTCATGAAAAATCCTAAGAAACTGCAGTTCATGATTGAAGAATCTAAAAAAAGGGTAAGAAAAAAGAGAAAGTAAATAAAAAATAAGATGCCACATCAATGTGTAAGATGTAATCAATTCTATGAGGACGGTGCTCAAGAAATATTGAAGGGTTGTAGCTGTGGAGCAAGGCTTTTTTTCTATATAAAAAAGGAGAAATTAGAAGAATCTAAAGATATTGCCCTAAATCTCAGCAAAGAAGAAAAGAAAGAAGTTGAGAAAGATATTCTTGAATTAATAGATGCTGATATGAAGAAGGAGGAGCCAATTGTTCTTGATCTTGAATCTATAAAGATTATGAAACCTGGAAAATATGAACTTGATTTAGTTAGGATGTTTAAAGGGGAACCATTGATATTCAAATTAGAAGAAGGGAAATATATCATTGATATTCCTGAGAGCTTTAAGACTATCAAGAAATAATTATTTTGATGTTATTATTTCTATTACATCACGGTGTTTTAATTTTTGATCTTTACCTATTATCCTCTTTGTCTTTACATCTATTGCCCTTATGAATTTATCTCCAAGATCAGAATGAATGTGATATGCAAAATCTAAGGCAGTTGAACCTTGTTTAAGCAAAAAACAGTCTGGGAGAATATTTCCATGCTGATCTTCTAATTTACTTGCACCACCTGGAAAGATTGCAATATGATTAAGAACATCAAAGACTACTTTTTCTATAGTATCTTGGACCCCTGTGGTATTTAGTTTTTTTAGAACATTATTTTTGATAAAATCCAGTGCTTTTTTCTGTTTATCTGATAACTTTGCTTTGTTAAGAAAGGAAAATTCTTTGTTTCCTGGAAGATATTCTATTAATTTGTGTTTTGCAGCTTCTTTTAATGCTAATTCAGATTCTGAACTGCAGGGGATTATTGTATGGTCTTTGAATTTTTCCTTTAATTTATTGTAGTTTTCTATTGCTCCAGGAATATCTATCTTGTTTGCTGCTATTACTATTGGTTTTGTTTTTTTTCTGAATTCTGTTGCAAGTTTCAATAATTCTTCATCTGTCCATGAAGCAGGAGTTTCTTTATTGAGTTTTAATTCAGTTATTGTATCCTTGCTAAGATCTTCAGTTACTCCAAGACCAGAAAGTTGTTTTGCTAATGACCTAGCTATATCGCGATGTTCTTGTTGAACCTGTCTTGCGAATTTTTCCCAACCTTTTTTTAATATTCCAAGATACCATTGATCCAATTCCTCTTCAAGAAAAAGAACGTCATTTTCAGGATCATAACTGCCAGCACCAACTTGTTCTCCTTTTTCGTTTGTTGATCCAGAACAATCTATAACATGTATCAATGCATCTGCCTGGTTTAAATCATTAAGGAATTGATTACCCATTCCCTTTCCTTCATGCGCTCCTGGAACTAGTCCTGCAACATCCAGTAATTCTACAGGCACAAAACGAGTATTATGTAAGCAAAATCCCTCTCTTGGATTGCACTGTGTCTTAAATTCTTTGTCTGCGCATTCTACTCTGATAAAACCGATTCCATGATTTGGTTTTATTGTTGCAAAGGGATAATTTGCTATCTCTATTTCTGCTAGAGTTAGTGCCTTGAAAAACGTACTTTTTCCGCAATTTGGTTTTCCAACTATTCCGATAAGCATGACAGGAGAGATATATTGTAGATATAAAAATGTTTTTATTGTAAAATTTCTATTCGAAACGTTTATAAAGAAAATTATATACTTGAGAATTATGGCAATGTATCCTCGGAACATAAAGGCCGCTCAGTTCAGAATTAAATTTAGGGAGCAATTTAATCTAAAAATGCTATATCTTAGAATGCATGAATGGTTAGTTCAAGAAGCTTGGGCAACAAGAAAGGATGATGATTTTCCTGAAATATTCTGTGGGCAGAATGAATCAGCACTTGGAGGAACAGAGACATGGTTTTACTGGAGAATGCATAAATTTTCTGGGGCTGGCAGCCCGGGAACCAATAATTATTACAGGTGGTCAATGAATATTAATGGGCATGTTATATTATTAAGGGAAGTCGAAGCAATAAAAGATGGAAAGAAATTTAAGACAAATTGGGGAGAGGTAGAGATAATTATTGATGCTAAGGTTGAGACTGATTATAATAAAACGTGGAGAAAACATAAAATATTGAAGCATTTTGAGGATTTATTCAGAAGCAGAATTTTTAAGAAAGAATTAGAGAAATCAAGGGATGAACTTTACAGGGAAGCCTATCGGTTTCAAGATGCCATAAAGGATTATTTAGAAATTAGGCGTCATTCCGCAGAGTCTGAATCTCAAGGTCCTTTCTTCCCAAAAAGAGGTATTGGTGAATAATATGCCTGAAAAATATGAAAAGGTTGTGCACCCCCCAATCTACAAAAAAGGGGGAGATGTTGCATTATGGGGTAAACATCCAGTAGCTAGAATAATCTTTGATGGAATATTTGATTGGGAAGGATTATATGAATTTATTGTTGAATGGTATAAAAACAGAAGATATTATTTTGAAGAGGCAGATTACAAGTACAAGGTGCCAACGATGTATGGTACAGAAGAAGAATTTAAATGGTCTGGATGGAGAAATGTAACTGATTACTATCGCTATTGGGTTCATCTATATATACAAACTTTTGATACTAGAAAGATAGAGGTTGTTGAGAATGGAAAAAAGAAAACAATGTATAGGGGAAGATTTATATTAGAATTTAGGGGAGTGGTAGAGACTGATTATCAGGGCAGGTTTAAGGATTCTTTATTTGCGCATAATGTAAAGGGGTTTTTAGATAGATTTATATTTTTTAAACCAATGGATGTTGTTTGGAATGATAGATTATATTATATTATTTTAAAATTCCATGCTAGAGTAAAAGAACATGTTGATATGACTAGCAAGGGTCATGCTTATGAGGATGTGTGGTAAATTATTGATTATGGATAAATAATTTATCCCCCACTAGTGCAGCAACACTGATGGTCCCATCCCAATCAAATTATTGGGTGGAGAACAAATGGGTGATTTTCCTGCCACTAACGAAAAATTATTAAAGGTAAGTAAATAGGTGAAACAAACAGGAAGAGCAAACTCTTCAAGTTTTGCTCGTAAACTCGCAAAAATGGCTGAAATGGAACTTATCATTGAACAAGTACGTTTGACGTACGAAGGTCTGTTTAAAGCTACTGATCTCTATAAATTGATAGATAATTGGTTAAGAACTCATGGATATGACAAAAGAGAACTAAAAAGTATTGAGAAGATAACCCCTTCTGGAAAATATATTGAGGTTGAATCATTACCCTGGAAGAAACAGACAGAGTATGTTAAGAATGATATCAAGATTAGGATGCAGTTAAGTGATGTTACAGAAGTGGAAGTTGAACAGAATGGGGTAACGGTAAAGCTAAATAAAGGGAAGGTTCATTTTGTGTTTGATGGTTATCTGACCACTGATTATGAACAAAGATGGGAACAAAAACCAAGCTTTATTTTCATAAGGGCTTTATTTGATAAATTCTTTTATAAAACTTATATGGACAGATGGAAAGCTAATATGATTAAAGATGTAAATGACCTGCATGATACCATTAAATCTTTCTTGAATCTTTATAGGTATCAAAAGTAGAAATCTTTATAAATTGATTATTGTTTTTTTTTGATTAATGCCTCCGTAGCTCAGTCAGCAGAGCGTGGGATTTGTAACAAGAAGAGTTAATATCTTCTAGCCAAGAAATCCCAAGGTCGAGGGTGCAAATCCCTCCGGAGGCTTATTATTATCATGAAAATAATTTTAACAACAATAACAATTATACTTCAAATTATAATTGGGCATCTTCTTGCATTCTTTGGAACTTTTGCGGCAGGCATAGGAAATGGGTGGGAATTAATTGTGTGGCCATTCTGGAACATATTGGGTGTGTGGGGTGTTGGTGCTATTATTGCGAAGTGGGGGAAAACATTTAATAAGAAACAATATATCTCAACATTAATTGGAACAATCATAGGTAGTACTATCGGAACAGTAATGATGGCAAATAGTTTGGGACTATTTGTATTTAATCCATTAATTGGGGCATTAATTGGGTTCTATGTTCCGTTGAGAAATAAAAAAAAGAGTAAAAAATGAAACTAATATTGCTTGGGGCACCTGGAGCAGGAAAGGGAAGTCATGCAAAACTTATTTCTAAGAAGTATAAGATTCCCCAGATAAGTATGGGGGACATAATAAGAGATAATATCAAAAAAGGAACGGTGCTTGGACTAAAATTAAAAAAATTGATAGAGGGAGGGAATCTTGCCCCTGATGAATTAGTGATTAAATTATTAGAAGAAAGGATAAAGAAAAATGATTGTAAAAAGGGATGTATATTGGATGGATTTCCAAGGACCCTTAATCAAGCTAAAGAATTAGAAAAAATAACTGATATAGATAAAGTATTATTTCTAGATTGCAGTGAGAATATAGTATTACAAAGACTTGGTGGAAGAAGAAATTGTAGTAAATGCGGGGCAATATTCCATATTGTTAATATGCCACCCAAAAAAGAAGGCGTGTGTGATAAATGTGGGGGTAAATTGTTTCAGAGAGATGATGATCAAAAAAAGACCATCAAAAATAGATTAAAGGTATATTCAAATCAAACAAAACCTTTGATTAATTTCTATGAGAAAAAGGGGTTGTTAAAACGGATAAATGCAGACCCCACATTAAAGATTGCATCTAAGGATGTTGTTGAGGCTTTAAAGAAATAATGCCTTAACAACCATAGTAGCATAGCTGCCTTTTGATAATGAGAATGTAAGTTTTATCTTTTTTTTGTTCTTATTAAGTTCATCATCTTTAAGGTTAGATATTTTCAAATCTGAGATTTGTCTAAATCCTTGCCTTAATTGTCCTGACTGACTTAGGTTTGGAAGCTGCCTTATTATGAAATCCCTTCTGGTTATATTCTCTTTTTTTAGTATTTCAATTACTTCAGAAGTTTCTTTGGTTTCAAATCCAATCAATGAAAATTTTATCTGTTTTATTTCTTCCAAAGGAAAAGATAATTCTCCAAAATCAGTTTTTATTGTTTTGTGTTTGTATTTTTTTATATGATTATTCAATAATTCATTGAATAATAAGCTTTGATAAGAATGGAGATATATCATGATTATTTTTACTGGGAGTTTTCTTATTGCGCCAACAAAATCAGTAGACTTCTTCTGTAAATATTCTTTTACACTATAATGGTTTTTTTCTAATAATTTTGCTGCTTTTTTGAATTCTTTTTTTATTATTAATTTGCCTATTTCTGCATTGTTTTTGCTGAATCTCTGTTTATCAAAATAGTTTGAGAAGGTGGTTATTTTACTTGGTTTTTTGGTTATGTTCCTTACTGTTATCTCAAATCTGTTTTTATTTAAACTTCCCAGGGAAATTGGTGTATTACCTTTTCCCAGAAATTTTAAATTTAGATTATCTTGATTTAGCTCAAAATTTTCAAGATTTTTATGTGATCTTATAGAAATTGTTTGTGTGGTTATTGCATTTTTGTCTTTATTTCCAGCATAACTAATATTTTTTCTTGGGATTTTGAGTATTCTTGTTATTTTTCCTATTGCTATTTCTGTTGTTAATTCTGTTTTTTGCATAAAAAAATAATAATAGTTTCCACTACTTTTTGTTATAGTTAATTTTTCTTTAACAACAAAATCTTCTGGTATTTGCTTTAATTTATACATGAATATCTAAAAGAGGAAAGCTTATAAAAAGATTCCCTTTGATTTTTCTTACTTGGACCCGTAGCCTAGTCTGGACACAAAAATCAAGTTGGTTTGTCCTTGTGGGACAAATAAGGCGCTTCCCTCCTAAGGAAGAAATCGGGGGTTCGAATCCCCTCGGGTCCGTTTAAATATGAATAAAAAACTATTTTTAATTGGATCATTTGTATTAGGAACATTATTGTTTTTACTGGTCCTTTTTGGAAGTGGAATAGATAATATCTTTGGAATATTAGATAAACTTTCTTGGAAGTATATTGGTTTGTTTGCATTAGTATCAATATTGATATTGATTGGGAGGGTGGCTAAATGGTGGATTATCCTTAAAACTAAGAATATTGATATCGGTTTCTTTAGATTATTAATGTGCAAACTCAGTGGATTAGCAATAAGTTTTTTGACTCCTGTTGCTTTTATGGGTGGGGGGATAGCAACAATCTATCTGCTTATGAGGGAGGGGGTTAAGGGGCATTTGGCTGCTTCTTCTGTTATATTGGATAAATCATTTGCATTGGTTGCAAATACATTATTCACATTAATTGGAACAATTGTGTTACTGGCTCACTTTGCAATTCCAAATAATGCAAGATTAGCTATTATGATTGCGCCTTTTTTTCTTTTAGTTATTGTGTATTCTTTGTACAAAAGAATATTATCTGGAAAATCATTTATTTTTCCGTTGTTAAAGGTATTCGGATTAAATAAATCAAAACTTGTCAAAAAATACAGGGAAGATATAAAAAAGTCAGAAGAAGAGATAACATTATTTTTTATAGATTACAAAAAGGAGGCAGTTCTTGCTTCTATTGTCAGTTTAGTTGCTTGGAGTTTAATGTTTTTGGAATATAAATTTATTTTATTAGCAATGGGTTATAATGTTAACTGGATTGTGATCTTCTCAATAATTGCTGTGATGGGTATTGCATATATGATTCCCATACCTGCGGCACTTGGAGCATTAGAAGGTGGGCAAGCTTCATTATTTGGTCTGATTGGGCTTGGTGCTGGAGCTGGATTTGTTACTGGTTTAGTTGTCAGAGCAAGGGACCTTATATGGACATTTATTGGATTGATATATTTAGCATTTAGGGGTTTGGGTGTTGTAAAAGATCTAATTAAATAAGAAACTACTTTTCTTTTGATTCCAATTCTTCTGCTGCTTTTGTTATTTCTACACCGCCATGGAGTTCGTATTCAAAATTAGGTGTATAAAGTTCTCCTTTGAATGTCCTATGTATTGCCCCTTTGAAATATTTTTTTACTAATTCAAATCTCCCTTCTTCATCTAATCTCCTTATATCTACAAGTATTGGTTCATTATAGAGTATTCTAAATTTACCATGTTTTTTGCTACGATTAACAAAATCATGATCTTCTGCCATCAATATCCTTTCATTAAACCCTTCTAATTTATTGAATGTATCTTTTTTACAGAATATACATAAACCTGCACTATGTGGGTAAAAATATTGTGTTGCTTTTGCCCAAGTGTTATATAATTCATATAAAAACTTATCAATGGTCTTATCTGTTATTGGTTTATATATTGGTGTTGCAGTTACTAGATTTTTATTTTTGAATTCTTCCAGATTATGCCTTAAGAAATTATTTGGAAGGACAACATCAGCATCCAGAAATAATATCATGTCCCCTTTTGCTACTTTTGCACCATTATTCCTTCCTTTACTTGGCAGGCCGCCCTCAATTATCTTGCAGCCATAATCAATTGCTATTTCTCTTGTTTTATCTGTGCTTTCTGCATCACTCAGTATCAACTCATAATCATTATAATTTTGAGCTTTGATACTCTCTAGTAATCTTGGCAAATATTCTTCTTCGTTTTTTGCTATTATTACTATACTTAACATCTTAGGAATATTTTTTTAAAAGTTTTATTGCGGTTTTTCCGTCTATCTTTCCCCTATATTTTGACATTACTTGACCCATCAATGCATTTATTGATGCGCCTTTGTTTTTATTAATTATCTGTTTTATATCAATAATGATCTCTTTTTCTGATAGTGGTTTATATTTATTATAGTTTGGTTTTTTTCCTTTTGCAAGTTCAACTAAAATTTCAAAAACTGCTTCTTTTGTAATTTCTCCCTTGTTTAATTTTGCTAATGGCTGTTCAATTAAATTTGTAGCAACATCAAGGTTATATCTCTTCTTTATCTCCTTTGGTGTTTCTATTAATATTTGTGCTATAAATGTTGGTTGTAATTCTGAGTATTTTTTTGTAAAATAATCGAAATCTATTCCTAGCTTGACTATATGTATTGCAAGATCTTTTCTTAATTTATACTTTTTTTCTATCTCTTTTATCTGATCTTTTATCAATTTTACTTTAGGAATATTTGATAATAATTCTTTTGTTACCTCTATTGATTTTACATCTGTTTCTGGATACATTCTTGATGCCCCTGGCATCGGTCTTAAGAAAGATGTTGTTAAATTTGATTCTGCTTTTCTTACTTCTTCTTTTGGTTTTTTTGTCAAAGATAATTGTCTTTCTACCTCATACTCAATTACCTTTGGGATGCTCCTTAGGTCCTGGAATCCTTTTATCTCTACCCTTGCCCATTTTTTTATAGAAACATTAACATCTTGACGAATTGTCCCTATGCCCCTCTTTACTTTTCCAGTACTTCTTAGTATCATTCCCAAATGCCCAGCAACTGCTTTACAATGTTCTGGAGATGCTATATATGCAGAAGTTGCTATTTCTATTAATGGTATTCCTAATCTAGATAGATTATAAGTATCTTGATCTTTTGTCCTCTTAACTACCTGACAAGCTTCTTCTTCTAAACATACTGAAAGAATGTCTATCTTTTTTCCCTGAACATTTATGTGTCCATTTCTGGCAATTAATGCTGTACGTTGAAATCCAGATACATTACTCCCATCTATTACAACTTTTCTCATGAATTGAATTTTATCTACGATTGTTGCATTAAGGAGTTTTGATACTTGCAATGCAGTCAATAGGGCTTCATGATTAACTTCATGTGGGGGCTCATCATCTGTTTCAACTAAACATGTTGTATCATAATATCCTTGATATAAGAATGATTTTGCTTTTTTCTTTTCGTGCTTTGCTGCAATATCTACTTTACCTGTTTCTCCTGCACTTACCCTTAATAATCTAGATACAGTAAAATCTGGATTGTCTTTTTTTATTTCAGAAGGGCAATTACAGAATAATTTATCTGTTTCTAGCTGTTGGTGTATTTCAATTCCACATTTAAATCCAAGTTTTTGATAATTTGGCATATTGAATTAATTTAAAAGTATTGCTGGTTTATGAGGGTTGGCAGATTTTGCTTTACTTTCATTGCTCTTTTCTGAAGTAATGATTTCTATTTTTAAAGATGTTTCCCTTTCTATCTCTTCTTTAGAATCTTCCAGGCTTTTTATCTCTATCTTTTGGTCAAGTATTGTATCTGGTAATTTCGTAGGGTCCTTTAATATTGATTGAACTATTTTGGGGATAAATTTTTGATGTTCTTTATCCATGACTGCTTTTATTATGTCCCCCTGGTTTCTGGTTTTTTCTATTTGTTTTTGTATTTTTTTGAATAAGGAATATTTCCATGATGCAGAAACAAAAACAGTTGCTTTTTTTGGTTTTGTTTTTATTAGCTGCTTAATTGATTGGATATCTTTTACCACCTTAGAAGATATTTCTTCTATTGCCTCAAATTTGGGGTCTATCTTTTTATTATTGTATTTTGGCCAGTTTTCTAAGGAAATTAATGTTTTATTTCCAATTTTGTTCCATACTTCTTCTGTGGTGTGGGGGATCATTGGAGAAATCAATAAGCAAAGAGTTTCTACAGATTTTTTGTATGTCTTATTTGGGATATTTTCCTTGTATTTTAATAAAGAGGAAGTATATTCCATTATCAATGATATGGCTATGCTGAAGTGATACTTATCAAATAATTCTGTTACTTTCTTGATTAAGCTGTGAGTTTTGCTAATAATATAATCCTCTTTTATTGTGTTTTTGGATTTTGGAATTGTTGATAATGAGTCTAGCTTATTTAAGAATCTAAAACACCCATTTATTCCCTGGTCAGACCATTCAAGTTCTTTCTCTGGCAAGGCAACAAATAACATATACAATCTTGCAGTATCTGGGCCGTATTTCTTGATTATGTCTCCAGGGTCAACAACATTGCCGTGAGACTTAGACATCTTCAATCCATCTTTTAATACCATTCCCTGAGTAAGAAGTTTTTTGAAGGGTTCATCAAAATTAAGATAATTTAAATCTCTTAAGGCCTTTGTAAAAAATCTCACATATAATAAATGTAGGATTGCATGTTCAATTCCTCCGATGTATTGATCAACTGGAAGCCAATATCCTACTTCTTTCTTATCAAAAGGCAGTTTTTTATTTTTTGGAGAGCAATATCTTAAGAAATACCAAGAACTATCAACAAAAGTGTCCATTGTATCTGTTTCTCTTTTTGCTTTCTTTTTACATTTAGGACAGTTAGTATTTACAAAAGAATCCATATTATCTAATGGATTTCCTTCTCCAGTTATCTTTGGATTTTTTGGAAGTAAAACTGGCAGATCTTTTTCAGGAACAAGAGTAAGTCCGCAATCATTGCAATAAATTACGGGAATTGGCGTTCCCCAATATCTCTGTCTTGAAATCAACCAGTCTCTTAGTTTATAGTTAACTGTCCGTTTTCCCCACCCCTTCTTTTCAAGAAAATTGGATATATTATTTATTGCTTCCCTGTTGTTTTCATTATTGAATTTACCAGAATTTACCATAATACCATCTTCAATATATGCCCTGCCCATCTTTTCTGGATTAAGATTGTAACCTGGTGGATTAATGACAACCCTTATCGGAAGATTATATTTTTTCGCAAACTCAAAATCTCGTTGATCGTGGGCTGGAACAGCCATCACTGCGCCGGTTCCATATTCTGCCAATGCATAGTTTGCAATCCATAAAGGGCATTCCTCATTATTGACAGGATTTATGAAATATTTTCCGATAAACATCCCTTTTTTTGGCTTTGTTTCATCCATTCTGTCAATTATTGATTCTTTCTTGACTTCCTTGATGAATGATTTTACTTTTTTCTCATATTTTGTTCCTTTTACTAATTCTGTAACTAATTGGTGTTCTGGAGCAAATACTAGGTAAGTAATTCCATAAATAGTATCCGATCTTGTTGTAAATGTTGAAATTGTCTTGTCAGAATCAGTAATCTTGAAGAAGATTTCAGTTCCATGTGATTTTCCAATCCAATTCTTCTGCATCACTTTTACTTTTTCAGGCCAGTTATCTAATGTTTTGAGGCCATCCAATAATTGATCAGCATATTCTGTAATCCTTAAGAACCACTGCTCAAGGTGCTTTTGTTCAACAGTTGAGTTGCATCTCCAGCATTTCTCATTCTCTACCTGCTCATTTGCCAAAACAGTCTGGCATTTTGGACAGAAGTTAATTGGTGAATGCTTTCTATAAGCCAATCCTTTCTTGAACATCTGTATGAAAATAAGCTGATTCCATTTATAATATTCTGATGAATGTGTTGATATTTCCTTGCTCCAATCATAGCTTAATCCAAGTTGTTTTTGCTGTACCTTAATCTGCTTTATGTTTGATTCTGTCCATTTCTTTGGGTCTGCCCCTGATTGGATGGCTGCATTTTCTGCTGGTATGCCAAAAGAATCATAACCCATTGGATAAAGGACATTAAATCCCTGCATTCTCTTGTATCTTGCTATTGAATCCCCTATAGAATAATTCCTTACATGCCCCATATGCAACTTTGCTGTAGGATATGGGAACATCTCAAGACAGTAGAATTTCTTTTTTTTAGAAACCTTGGTTTGGAAAACCTTCTTTTTTTCCCATTCCTTTTGCCATTTCTTGGCTATGGCGAAGAAACTGGCCATTTTTAGAATTTTTTAAACTGAGCTACAGAATCAATTAAATCAACATGACCCAGGAATTGGGTTCTGCAACAATATCTCTCTAACCCAAGTTCATCAAGAACTTTTTTTCTATCCTCCCCTTTTTCAACACGTTTAACAAAATCTTCCCATAACTGGGCTATTGGTTTTCCACAACTATAACATCGTATTGGTATCATCATTTTTTGTAAGCCTCCGTGAACAAAACATTAAGGGTTTGAGCCTTATTGTTCTCAATCACCTATAAGATTTTTGTCTTTTTGCTCTAGCTTTTCCATGCCTATTTGGTTTACTGGTCTCTTTTCTCCTAACGTCTGCTATTAATAAATGTTTATCATATTTAAGTAATACTGGTTCTAATTTTGAATCAAATTTAGATAATGCTTTTCCGATAACAAGCCTAGCTGCTTCTACCTGGCTTGATATGCCCCCACCAATAACATTGATATCAATATCTATCTTTTTTGTCTGTTCTCCTGCTAATATCAATGGTTCTGTGATTTTAAGTCTGGACATCTCTGGCTGGAATACATTTAATGGGATTTTATTTATCCTAATTTTGCCTGTTCCAGGTTTAAGTGTTGCTCTGGCTATTGCCCTTTTTCTCTTTCCTGATACGTGTATTGGCTTCATTTTCCCCCCAAATGTTTACAGATATATTCTACTGTAACATACTTAAGTGTTGGTAATTTTGAAAACTCTGCTGCTTTTAATGTTTCTGGTTTTTTATCTTTCATTGTTGTTGGAATACCCCTATAGCATTTTATCCTCTTAAAGGCTTCCCTTCCTCTTGGTTTTTTGTATGGCAACATATTTCTTATAGCCCTTTTTACAAACCTATCTGATGTTTTAGGGATGAAAGGTCCTTTGAATTGTGATCCGCGGTTTGCCTTTGTCTTATAGTTTAATAATACATTCTTTTTTGATCCGCTAATAACTGCATTTTCACAATTTATTATGTGGATATCTTCTCCTAATATTGCTTTCTTAGCTGCGATTGTTGCTAATCTTCCTAGTATTAAATTTCTTGCATCGATTATCATTTTATCCGATTATTTTGAGTTTTTTTGCTTTAGGATTTTTCTTCATCAATTCTTTGATTGTTAAATTATTCTTTAATTTTTCTTTTGCTGATTGTGAGAACTGCCATGCCGCAACTGTAATCGTTTCATTTGGATCTCCAGTTCCCAGGACTTTTCCAGGAATAACTACTGTCTCATTTGATTTTGCATAACGATTTATCCTTGATAGATTTACTGCCCTTCTCTGTCTTGTTGGTTTGGCTAAATCAGTTGCTATCCTTTTCCAGAAAGGTACTTTTTCAGATAATGATAGCTGCCTTAATTCATCTATCAAATTCTTCAATTCATAGTTTGTTGGACCTGTTCTTTTCATTTTATAAAGATATTAAGATTGTTTTGCCTTCTTTAACTTATCAGAAAACTCATCAAATCTTTCTTGAATAGTATCTGCAGCTTTTGAAATAAGTTCTTTTACTTCTAATTGTCCCCATGATTCTATGAAAAAGATGAAATCATGATTATTTTTCTTGAAGGTTATTTTGTCCCCTATTTTTTCCATACAGCTATTGCAGATGTCTGTGCCTTTATTTGAAGTATTAATCAATTTGATTGTTCCTTTATCTTCTTCTATTAAATCTTCTTTACAAGCTTTGATTACTTTCAATACTTCGCTTTTATCTTTTTTTATCTCAAGAAAGGGCATTCCCTTATAATGTACATGTGCTGGACTCCATTTTGTATGTTCTTTTCCCCTACCAAGTATGGCTGTTGCAACAAATTGTAGTTTTTGATCTTTTAGCAGTTTTACTATTGGTGTTTTAGGGAATATTGGTTTTGCTTTTGGATCTTTTGGTATTAATGAGGATGCATATACTATCTTTGGTCCTTTTTCAATTAATGTCAAAGTTAAAGAACATCTAGCACAACCTTTTCCCTTGCATTTGCAATTATCTGGTAGATTGTATGTTTTTAGATCTGTCTTTAAAGGAATTAAACCAAGACGATGAGCTATTACTTCATCATACAATATGGAATCATTACTCTTGAACTCCACTTCCTCTATTGCCAATGTTGGGACATTTTCAAGGATTATTCTTCTAATTAAATTAGCAAATGCTGGTGTTGTATCCTTTAATGCAAAAGAAAATTTTCCTTCTTTTTTATCCTGATTAATTTTTTGTGTTTTCATTTTTAGACTCTTCTTCCTCGTTTCCCTCCTTTTTTTCTGCACCCATCATGAGATATTGGCGTTACTTCTTCGATTATTCCAATCTTAAGACCCATTCTTGATAATGCCCTTATTGCTGCCTGGGCTCCAGGACCTGGATTGTGCGGACCATTATGGCCCCCTGGTGCCTTTATTTTAATATGTAATCCATTTATGCCTTTGTCTCTTGCTGTTTCTGCTGCTCGTTTTGCTGCAATCATTGCTGCTGTTGGTGAACCTTCTAAATGATCTGCCTTTACGACCATCCCACCAGAAGTCTTTGCTATTGTTTCTGTTCCTGTTATGTCTGTTATATGTATTATTGTATTATTATAGGAAGAATATATGTGTGCAATCCCCCATCTTAAATTGTAAGTTTGTTTCATTGTTTTACCTTAACTATTTTTTTATCTTTTTTCATCTCAGGGTGTAATGCGTCTGAGAATGGTGAATCTGAATTTACTGTGATTAATGTCTCTTCTTTTGATTGAACCATATAAGAAGGTATGGTTACCTTTGTCTTGTCAACAAGAATATGTCCATGTGTTATCATCTGTCTTGCGGATTTTATAGATCTTGACATCTCTTTCTTATATACTAAAGATTGTAATCTTCTGTCAAGAATGGATTTTAAATCTAAATCCAGGATATTTTCCATACTGGCTGTTCCTGAAAGAAGTGATAGTGATTTAAGTTTTAAAAGCAATTGCTCTTTTTCTTTTTCTGCCTGTTTTGTTGTTATTGCAATAAGCCGTTTAGCTTGTCTGGTGAAATTCCTTAATTTTGATTCTGATTTCCATATCTCTTTCTTATTCTTTAAACCATATTCTTTGATTAAGATTTTTTCTCTGTCTATTCTTTCTTTTTCCCACCTCTTGGAGGGGGAAGAGAATTTTTTTCTTTGTTTTTTTGGATCTCCCATTTTCTACTTCCTTACTTTTTCTTTCTTTTAACACCTAATGATGCTTTTTTCTTGTTTTTTCTAAAATTTGATTTGGTTCTTTGACCACGTAAAGGTAAACCCCATGCATGCCTCATTCCACGATTAGATTTTATCTTCTTTAACCTTCTTAAGTCAAATTCTTTTGTAAAATCTAAATCAGAAGTCAAGATATGTCTGTCTTCTCCAGAATCATAATCTCTTTGTCTATTGAATAGCCATGATTTTAAATTAAATTTTGTTGGATCTGCAAGAATATCATTCATCTTTTTTATTTCTTGATCTGATAAGATTCCTGCTTTTTTATTTTTTGGTATATCTGCTACTGAACAAATGGCATTTGCAAACATAAAGCTTACACCTTTGATTTTTCTCAGGGCATGATAAATTGATTTAGACCCAACTAAATCTGTGTTTGCTACCCTTATAAAATACTTTATATCTTTTGATTTGTTTTCTTTTTCCATAATTATAAAGCCAGAGAGAATTCATAGTATGTATGAACCCTAATAACCGCTCAATTTTATGAACTTGGGCTGTATTAAAGTGGAAAACAAGATTTTATTTATAAAGGTTATGGTTTTCTCGAGTAAAAACAGATAAAAAGGGCGATAACCGGGATTTGAACCCGGGCCAGGAGATCCACAGTCTCCTATGCTACCAAGCTACACCACTATCACCATAGATGAGAAAAAGGATATTATGCATATATAAAGCTTTTGCGTTAATCTATTTGAGACCTAGCTTAGTAAGAATTGCAGAGAATAAGTTTGTACTGACAGACCCTGAATAATCTTCTCCAATTAATTTTGCTGCCAATTTTTTGAATTCAATTGAGGCAGAAGACTCTGGGAAAGCATAGACCAATGGTTGATTTGCCTTTAAAGATTCCTTAATATTAGTATCATGGGGTATTTCTGCAATTATTTTTTTTCCGAGAATTGTCTCTATATTTTCATTTGGTAAAATATTTGAGCTTGAAGAGTTATTGAGGACTATTCCTTTTACATTTAAATTATTTTTTTCTGAAAGTTTTATTGTTTTTAGTGCTTCGGTTACTGAAGGCATGTCTGCATTTGTAACGACAATTAACTCATCTAAAACGCTAAATAGTGATGTGACCTCAGTTGTCAATCCGGAGGGCATATCAATTATAACTAATTCTCCAAGATCTTGTTTGAATAATAGATTGCTTAATTTTCTTGGATTTAATTCATCAATTTCATCTAAAGATATTGAAGATGGAATAATTTTTAATCCTGATGAATGAAGATATGTGGCTTCTGTTAAGCTATTTTGACCTTTAAGAACATTATGTAATGTTATTGGAGATAATGGTGCACCAAGATGTATTGATACATGGGGTGTTGAGAGATTTGCATCCAGTAAGGTTGTGTCTATTTCAAAATTATTGATTGCAATGGAAGTATTTATTGCTACTGTTGTTTTTCCTACCCCCCCTTTTCCAGAAGCAATACCAATAAATTTAGTCATCTTTCTTTCCGTAGATTATCTCATCCACCAATTCTATAAATCTTTGTGTTTTGCGATAGTATTCTTGAATTTCATCTAAATGCACCTCTATCCTCTGTCCATCTATCTCTGTAATCAATGCGACATGTCTCCTATATTCATTTATCTTTGTATAATCTTCTATTTTGTCTATCTTCCTAATCAATAAAAGAAAATCAACTAATGAACGCAATTCTTCACTGAATTCCTCTCCACGATAGAGTTCTTTTACCAGTTCACACCTTAAAGGTATGCTTTGAGGATATTCTTTTACCTTCTTTTTTTGTATGGAGAACTCCAAAAGATCAACAATAACATGATTTAATGTTGTAATCATCCTTTTAAGGATGTTCTTTATTACATCCACTGTTCTTGTGTATTTGAGACTGACATAAACAGAATGATTTATTCTTTTCATGTCATCTCTTGCATCAACTAAATATTCGTGCATCTTTCATTACTATTGTTTCAACCTCGTTTATAAATGATTTGCTTCTTAATAGGTATTCTTTAATTTCCTTAAGAGAAATACTCTTTGTCCTGTAATCACTTGAACAAATTATGAAGCGATCTTTTCTACTGAATTCTACTGGAGAATTTTTGTGATCCACTAAAAGGGCATGTATATCTTTTATCAAATATAGGTAACTTTGATTTAGATTTAGTCTATTGCAATTATCTTTAAGTATTGAAAATTTTGATCCAAAGTTTTCTGGATAAGCTGGAATGCGTTTGAATGTTCTTTCATACTGAAGTAAAGAGTCAATTGTATTTTGTAATGAATTAAAGATGTTTTTTATGGCAGATAATAAGAGTCGTGGATCATCAACTATTTTATAAGTGACAAAGATCATGTGATCTGCCAAGTGTATTTTTTTTTTTGCCGTTAGAAGTGACTCCTGAAATTGTTCCATAATAGAAAGATAAGGGAAAGATGTTTTTAAAGTTTATGATAAATTATTCCTGAAGAGTAAGTATTGCTTTAGCAATATCTCCTTTTGCATCTTTTAATGCTTTTTCTGCCACCCCTTTTGAAACATTGGCCTGCTGCATTACTGTTGAGATGTCTTCTTCAGTTATATCTGGTGTTGTAGATAATGCTTTTTCTTCTGGTTCTCCTATTATCTGGAAAGTATCTTGACCCATCATGTTTACTCTGCTTACCTGGGGATGTGAAAAAATAAGTTGTTTATCTTTTGTCTTTATAATCACTTCCTGAGCATCTATTTCTTGCTGTTGGATACCCATCTTTTTCATCATCTGTTGCATCTTTCTTGGATTCATTCCTGGAAACATTTTAGTTCATACCAAGGAGTCTGTATCCTTGGGTATGTAATAGAAGTTCTATGATTATTATGAGTATAACAAAGAGTATAATATAGCCTGGTTTAAACTCTATCTTACTATGGTACTCATCGAAATATCTTACTAATCCTCCTTGGGAGGAGGGCATGGATATTTTTTCTTTTTTTGCCATTTTAAATAAAGTGGGTGATATAAGCCGCCTTCTGTCGGTTCTCTTTGCAGAAAAAACCGTTTTAACATTCTACTTAGCGCCTTAAAGACTTGCACAAACCAGGACTCGCCGTTTCATCTTTCCCAATGAAATGTCTGTTGGTTAACTCGTTTCTGTCACCAAAAACTTCACAACATCATCCTGCGCATTGGAAGTATCGTTTCTGAGCGGTTGCCATCCATTGCTGGATCTTACTTTCGTAAGTGGCTACGATAGTGGGCGGACTTTCCTCAGTAATCTCTACCGATAGTTAAACATCACCCTATGAAGAAGTATATTAAAGTGTTTTTAAGCTTTTCGGGTTTTTTTGGGATTTTTCTGCATACGTTGCCTTACTCCATGGTAACCTATTAAAGAGAATCCCATTACCAATAAACCATCTATAACTTCAAACCATTTATTTCCTCGTGGTATGCTGGCCAGCCACAGAACAAATCCGAGAAAGAAATCTGCAAGATATAATGTTAAAAGTGTTTTTAGTTTCATTATTTCCCCTTTTATTGATAGTTTTATTTTTATGCATATTTAAATTTTTTGTTTGAAAAAATAATAATAAATTCATGTGTGTGTTTTTTATTCTACAACTTTTTCCGAAAACTTTATAAAGGATTAGTACTAATATACTCTTAATAGCTGATTTACTTAATAATAATATAGTACTAATACTAAGCTGAGGTTTGTTGAAGACTTAGAAGGGAATGTGTATTTGAAAGAAATTAAAAAAAAGAGGTAAGATAAGATGGAAAAAACAAGAAGACTAAAAGATTCGTCTTCATGGTTTTGTTTGCGCAAAACAGAGGTGATGATGTTTATTGTAAGTATTTTGTTAGTTAGTTCTGTTTACTCTATAGAAATATCTTGGCCGAATAATGTTCCTTTTGGTAGTGCGTTCCATGAAATTCTTTATACTGATGTGATTACCAGTGCTGATAATGATGGAGAGATTGAAGTGAATGGAACTTTAATTATTTCTTCTGGTGCATTTATTAGCGGTAATGGGAGTGGGCTATATGATTTAAACTTTACAGGTATTACCCTAAACAATATTATAATTGAAGGGAATACTAATTTTACTGGGAATGTTAGTATTGGTGGGGTATTGTTTGCGGATAATATTATTAGTGATTAT
>JAHWIG010000029.1 GCA_019322735.1 Candidatus Woesearchaeota archaeon
ACATTCTCGGGGTTATTTTTTTCTTCTTTTCAAAAATAGACATCAACATTCCAAATCCTCCCTTCTTATAAACGCATTACACGTCATACATTTTTCGTAGATTTGTGATGGCTCATCACATTTGGATACATCCACGCATTTGTCCGCAGGTGTTAGCCCTTTTAGCTCTCTAATATTATTATTAAAATCTGCTCTGTTGGAGTTCGTTGCCATCTCCAACAATTCAATTTTCATTTGCGGTTTTTTTTTAACAATAGGTAAAAGCCTGACCAGTCTCTCATAAGAACAGTTTTGTAAGATTTCTTTCTTTCCTAAAATATAGAAACTGAATTGTTCAAATATATCCATGTCCTGTCTTGCTGTCTCTCGATTGATACCGATAGCTTCGACAAATGAATCCCAGTTTTCAACATAACCATCAAAATTCAAATAGCCTTTATTCTCTTTTATATTTCTAAGGATATTCCCTCTCTCAAGTCTACCTTTAAGGATGGAGACGTTTATTACTTTCAATCTTTCAATACATTGGTCTAAGCTCACTAGCTCACTTAGCATCATAAACTCCACTTATTAGGTTTTTTTTTATCAAAATCTGCGTTGCTCTCTTGTCATATCTTTCAATTAATTTGTTTAATTGGTCGGCAAATCGTGGTAAATCTTTACCCGTTTGAAAATGGATTAAATATTCTTTTAGAGCATAAAGGATTATGAAAGTGTTTAACTCGGATTCTTTGAGATTATCATGTAGTTCTGCCATTTTTATATCTCTATTTTATTTTGTTTTTTCCACTCTTGTAATTGCTGATTGAAAAAATCCACCATAGCGGGGTTTTTTTCTTCTTTGATCTTCTTATTGAAATAATCCTCATCAAGTGGTTTATCAGATTCTTGGGGTTGTGAAATATGGACATGTTTATCCTCTCTCAAGACCTCATCATCCCATCTTTTATCCCTTAACCATCTTTCAGGATGGACAACAAAGTGCAAGTCCTTTGTATTAGAGATGAGATAATTATATTTGTCAATAAGTTCTTGACAGGTTATAGAATCGGTAATCTTCCGAAAATAATCCTTACATTTTTCTTTATTGATTTTTCTTGCCTTTATTCCTTTCCAAAATTCCTCAAATTCTTCATTGTTTCTCACATATATATTATTATTTATAATATTATCACTTGTAGTATTATCCTTAACCTTTTCTTCTATACCCCCCTTAACCTTTTCTTCTATAGGGAGGTTAACCTTTTTGTTAATAGGTATTGAATCTGTGCTTATTGATATACTTCTTCTTATGATCTGCTTGCCCTCATATTGCATTTGGATAACTATATATCCTTTATCTTTTAAACCATTGATGGTGCTAGATATGGTCTTGATTGTGACACCATATAAATCTGAAAAATATTTATTACTAGCCCAGCAATAACCCTCTTTATTTGACAAAGCGGTTAATTCAGAATATAGGATTTTGGCAAAGTTCGATATGTTTTTATCGTATCTTATTTGTGCAGGCAATATCGCATAATAATTTGGTTTTTCTCGCATTTCTTGTTTCTCCTTTAAAATGGAATATCGTCTTTGTGTGTTTCAGGTCGCATAACATCACTTTCGATAGAATGTGCTACTTCTGCAATTTGTGAAATATCACTCATTTTATTTGAAATCGCATATTCCATTGCTATCTTCCAACTGCTCTGCCTAACGATTAAAACTTGTCTATTATTGTCCTGACCAGTCTTGGGTGGTTGCTTATCTCCAGATGTCTCTATGTTTTTAATATTCCAATAGGTCTTATCCCCGACTTCTCGTTCTTGGACATCTACCGAGACAATATCTCCCTCTATTGGTTTTAACCCCTCGTAGAATTTCCCAAAATTTAGCCATCTGTCCTCGTCTAAATGTTGTTCTAGTTGAAATCCATAAGCACTTGTCTTGGCAATCTTGCCTGAAAATGTATGGTTTTTATTTTCTGCCATGTTGCTCTCCTTGAATAGTTTTTTTTGTCTTACTCAGGACATTGAATTATAACATAATTTTGTCAATTTAAAATGTGGGTTTGTCCTCAGTAGCTTCTGGCAAATAAAAAACATACATTGGTTTTAATTGATCTTCTCTAAATTTCAATGATCCTTTTATTCTGGTCTCCTGATATCCGATTTGGTTAAAGTCGATTGGACAGTCATCTATCCACTCTTGAAATTTTTCTTCGTATTCTTTATCTATCATCTATATCTCCTCCTTTAAAATCTGGTTCAGGCAAGGATTCAAATGTCTGGAGTAATCGAATTTGCATTTCCTTATCTGAAATATTAGGATTTTTGGATTGAATCTCCTCTGCTAAATCTTCTAAAATAACATCATTAAATTCATTACTCATCTTTTTTCTCCTCTTGGATTATTTGTTTATTTCTTTCTTCTTCAGTTTTATACCAATCTGCATGGTTTATCGTTTTATCATCTGCTAGAAAATAAATACCATAGATAAAACCATTATTATTTCCCTCCTTTAGACCTACTTCTTTATACCAATTAACTTTGCACTCTTTCATTACCATCTTTCTCCTTTTTTTCCAATTTGGCTATCTTGGTTTCTATAGCGGTTCTTTTCTTTAATAACATTAATTCAGTTTCCAGAAGCACACGAACTTCTATGTTTAATGTTAAGATTTCTTGGGCTTTTTTATACTTCATTTTCAT
>JAHWIG010000030.1 GCA_019322735.1 Candidatus Woesearchaeota archaeon
AAAATGGTGATGACCGATGGGATTTTTATCACAAGAAAGAATATAAGATTCCGTTTGATATGGTTATGTTAGATAAAATTACTAATGGTGGAATATCACCAAAAACACTTACAGTATTATTGGGTGGAACTGGTGTCGGTAAAACATTAGTTAAAACTCATTTTGCTTGTCAATATATGAAACAGGGATTAGATGTTTTATATATTACATTGGAAATGGCTGAAGAAAGAATAGCAGAAAGAATTGATGCTAACTTGATGGATATTGATATTGACCAATTATATATAATTCCAAAAGATAGTTTTCAAAAGAGATTAGACAAATTAAATATTGGAAGATTGATTATTAAAGAATATCCAACAGCAAGTGCTCATGTTGGTAACTTTCGTGCATTAATTCGTGAATTAAAAATCAAGAAAAATTTTATACCACAAGTTATCATATTAGATTATTTGAATATATGTGCTTCAAGTAGAGTCAAGTGGGCAGCTAATATGAATACTTATATTTACATTAAGTCAATTGCAGAAGAAGTCCGAGGATTAGCAGTTGAATATAATATTCCAATCATTACAAGTTCCCAACTAAACAGGGAAGGATTTTCTAGTACTGATCCAGATTTAACTAATACTTCTGAAAGTTTCGGATTACCAGCAACTGCTGATTTAATGATGGTAATTGTTGCAAAAGATGATGACACGAGCAGTAAGAATCAGATACTATTTAAACAGTTGAAGAATCGTTATGCTGACTTGAGTGTTAATAGTAAATTCTTGGTTAATGTTAATAAGAAAAGAATGAAATTGGAGGATATTGCAGAAGATGACCAACCCGTATTAGCTAATGATGGAAGTAATAAGTTTTATGAGAAAAAAACAGAAGCAAATACAAATTCAAATCCCTTTTTAAGATAAAACCAGAAAAAAGAAAGGTCGAGGATTGGAAGATATAAATATATGATAAAGGGGGAAACCTATGCAAGATTTAACAATTTCAGATGGTTGGTTTAAGAAGGATAAAGAAGAAGAAATTACTATGAAAAAGTTATGTGAGCATAGAATAAATACTACTACATTGGACTATGATATTGGTATTGAATATTGTAATTTTTGTGGGGCTTTGGGTCATTATAGTATAGATATGGATGACGTTGAGTGGAAATTACCTGAATTTCTGGTAAACCAGAACTATAATTAGGGACTTGTTGAGAAATATTATAAATATATAAGTATTATGAATGAAAATATAAAGAAATTATTTGCAGATGTGACGAAGAAAAGGGGAGAAAGGATAGGTGAAAACTCTCTCCTAAATATGGATATAAAGGCTGATGACCATTATACCATTTGTCCATTTAGATCAATTGATGTTGAAGAATGTCCGTTGTGTAAGTTAGAGGAAATAGGAGAGATATGATACCATTTAAGAATTATACAGAAGCTTTTAATAAAAAGCCAGAGAAGTTAAAAGATTTGAAAAGTCAGTTGACAGATGCTAATATGTTGGATTGGTATCCCTTTCTTGCATTAGTATTTAAAGGATTTGATAATAAAAATTTAATGGCATGGGAGTTCAAAAAAGTAGGAAAAGGGAAGGGTGTATCAGGACAACAATTAGGTTTAAAGATACAACCAGGTACATTTTATTTATTGACAATGGATTCTGGTGCAAAAAAACTTTGGAAAAAAATGTGGCCTGATTTAGATGTTGAGGTAGAAACTAGTGGTTCTGAGCCAAAACTTTGGTTAGGCAAGAACGATATGAAATGGTCGAAAAAAGAACCCTATAATGGTGATGGTGAACCTTATGATTATGGAATTAAAATTATAGCTGGTTTGGGTTCTGGTGCTGCGAAAGGTCCAGATGGTGCTCAATGGGAATCTGTAATTACATATCATGTAAATAATTTATTAAAGAAACCAGATGCTGATCCAGCTGCAAAAGAAGTTGCGATGGATTTTATTGATTATGCCCCACAGGGTGTAGCATTGGGAAAAGCTTTTAAGAAAGAGTTGGGTATTTCAACAAATATGAAACAATTCGGAAAGGGATCTGCTAAGACAAGTAAAATTTGGAAAGATCGTAGTGCAACTAATACAACACCAAAGACTGATATGTATACTGGTAATTATAATATATCTTTGAAGAAAGATGGTGGTTCACAATTAGCTTCAGGAACATCAGCAGAAACTCTTGCCATGTTTGATGCAGCTTTAGAATATATGGGAGAAGAAGGGAGTCCTATAGTACAAGAAATAATGGGTGATATAGACACAGGGTTTAAAAAAGTTACTATTGAATATAATAAAACAGAAATGGAAACAATTGTAGGTGGTGGAACAGTTAGAGGAACTTCTGTAAAAGGTGGTAAGTTATCAACTAAAGGAAAAGTATTACCAAAAGAAAAACAAGATGCACTTAAAAAGTATACTGAAACTGAAGCATTTCATAAAGCATTGAATGTGAAACTAACTGATACTTTTGAAAAATTAACTGATAATCAAGAGTTTGTTAAATGGTTTTGTTTTGAAGCTATGTCTGGATATAAAAAATTTGAGGGAGACAAGTTAGCAAGAGCAAGTACTTGTATTACATTTAATCCTGATAAGGCTACAGTATCAAGAGTTGATATTACTCCTAATGGTGGAGTTAGTGGTTTAGGTAAAAAAGCAAAAGTAGGTGCAGATTTAGCAAAAAAAGCAAAAAGTGTCAAGATATATGCAGCTTGGAAATCATCAGGTAAAAATCCATATTCTTCTTTACGAGTTGCATTTAAAAAGGTTAAAACTAAAGATATTATTGATGATATAAATAAGGATGAAGAATTGTTACTTAATTCTACTTTAGATAGTATTATAAGAGATCAAATATTACTTGATGAAGATATAAAAAGTCTAGGATTAAATTTGACTGAGGATATAGTTCAATTGGATGAATTTGCACTTCTAAAATCTGTATTTAATAAACTAAAAAATATTGGGAAGAATGCTTCTAAATGGTTACAAGGATTTTTTGATAAAGTTTTTGCACAGGTTGGAAAAGTACTTAAAGTAATTGCTAAATTAGGAGAAAAGATGTTTACAGTACTTTTTAGATTTTTAGGAATTGAAGTAGATAAGGTTACTACATCCGGTGTTCCTTCTGATATAGACTATTTCTTTAATAAATAATGTTATCTTTCAAAGAATTAATAAATGAAGATAAAAATACACACATGGAGCATCTCGAAGACGAGATAATCAATAATGGTGTAGCAGGTGCAAAGACAGCTATAATGTTTCTGAATTCACTCAAAGATATGTTGAGTGGTAGTGGTAAAAGTAAAACAGTTATTACAGTAAAGTGGGATGGTGCTCCAGCAATTGTTGCTGGGATCAATCCGGAGAATGGTAAATTTTTTGTTGCGGGAAAACATCTT
>JAHWIG010000031.1 GCA_019322735.1 Candidatus Woesearchaeota archaeon
CGATAAGATGCAGCATTATAAAAACCACTAGAAGAAAGTAAGGAGATAATATGCCTATCATTATAGCTTCAGTCGTAAAAACGATGGCTCTTTCATTCCTAGGTAATAGTGGAATTATAGAAAGGGTCGTGATTTTATTGTTAGAAACATTAGCAAAAAAAACAGATTCAGATGTCGATGATAAACTCGTTGCTTTGCTAAAAGAATCCTTGGGAAAATCGAACAAGTAGTTCGGTTTAAATTTCAGTACAAATGAAATGGTATGTCATTGTGGATGTGGAGATTCAGAAATGGATGGAGATTTTATGAGAGTATTGCAATCAATAAGAGAAGAAATGCAACGTCCTCTTTCAATCTCAAGTGGGGCAAGATGCTCAAGTTGGAATGAACAAGTTTCAAGCACAGGTAAGAGTGGACCTCATACTTTTAGAAAAGCTGCTGATATTTTGATTTCAGGTGCAGATGCAATGAGGTTATTTGATGTTGCACGCAAACATGGGATAAGCGGAATTGGATTATCACAGAAAGGAATCCATGGTAAACGCTTTGTTCACCTAGATATCCTTTCTGCAGATGATGGTCATCCTAGACCTACTGTCTGGACATATTAAATAGGCTGGCTACTTTTGTTATTTCCCCGCCACTTTCTCCTGTTATCCCCTCACCAGCCTAATTTTATTAATTACCAAAAGGATCTTTTCTCAAAGGACTTTGATCAGAAGCATATACTTCAGAGAATTCTCTTTCTGCTTGTATATTCTCTGAACTTCCTCCCTTAAAAGCACTAGGATCTTCAAAATCTAGGACATTATATCTTGTTTCATATCTTTTCTCTCCTGTTTGTTTATTAATATAATCATTATTTTTTGCCATAGATTCACTAATTGTAAGAAAAGATCCTTTACCTATTCTCTTTTTTAAATTATCGGCAATTACACCATATGCAACAAATTTCAAGAATGTTGTTTTCTGCTTATCACTATATCTTTTTTCCAAGATACCCATAGAAAAGTTACAGAAAGTTTTTCCAGCATTTGTCTGTCCATATTCAGGTTCATGTGTAACCCAACCACTAAATTTACAGTCATTCATATTGTCTCCTTAAAGTTAATTATTATCTGACCTTTTTCTACAGTCCAGAGTTTCTTTGCTGAAACATTCCAGACATATTTATCTTCTTTATACAAAGCATCAAATAATCCTTTTATATAATTATCTATATCAGGAGTTTGCTGATGCGGTTTTCCACTCATCTTGGTTATTTTCTTTTTGCTCCAGGATTTGGGCATTTTAACTAAGAATACAATATCCAGTTCAAATCCCAGATGCTCACCAAAGTAAATACTAGATATTTCTTGCCTTACCTTGTCTCTAAAGGCAAAATAATCAACTACACATTGCCTTTTCTTCCACTTGTCTGCCCTGCTCATTCTGGGCTTGCTACATGGAGCTACATTTAAAATCATGAGAATCTCCTTAATATATATGCTCTATTTTTATGTCTCATTTTTCTTAATGCTTTAGCTATTATCATACGAACACGTTCTCTAGTTAAAGGTTCAGATGAAATAAGCGGATTATCACGTTCTAAATACTTTCCTATCTCTTGATGTGATTTTTCAGGACCATCCAATCCATAGTACATCCGCAATGCTGTTTCTTCATTTTTAGTTAAGGTTTTTAACATATTAGTAATTGCATCATGTTTATCTTCTTTGAATACAAGTTGTTCTGGTTCATATAAACCATCTTCCAATAAAGGTTTATCTCCATCGGGGAGTATATATTGAGTTATTTCCTCAAATGACATTTCAGATTCAGCTTTATTAGTAAGCAATGGTTTATCTAAATGTTGAACAGGAAACATTTCATAAGGTGTAACATCCAGATATTTAGCAAGTTCTAACACACTATTTTTAAACTCCCCTTCTTTTGCATGTTTTTCATTTAAGTATGGAATTATTTTTAAATTCATATAGTTATAAACTTGTGGTAAACTGACACCACTCTTTCTAGATAATTGTGCTACAGATTCTATTCCTTTCTTTTTCATGAGTTTATAAAGAAGATTGTTTTTAACTTTGACTTCAATTCTATAATCTTTCATAATCTAAATTCTTCAGGTAAACGTTCAGCTTTTTTACCATGTTTCAATTTCAAACCTGTATCTTCAAGTGATTTATCTAGTTTTGCCATAGAACTCCAACCAAAATCTGGAAAAGATACAAGTTGTCTTTTAGTATAGTTTGATAAGTCATCCAATGTTTTTATACCCAGTTTTACAAAAAGATGTAAAGCTCTTGAATTAATTCCCAAAGTCGTTACATCAATATCTTTCCAACTGGCTCTACCAAAAGATTCCTCGACAGTTTTATTTAGTGATTCTCTAGCTTTAGTTTTTTTCCTTTTTGACAAGACTTCAGTTAAATAACTGCTCCTGAATTGCTTTTTCTCAAGTACATTTTCTACAAGATCATTTGCAATTGCAGTTTTATCTTTCTGATTATCTGTTTTAATCCACTTCTTGATTATATTTATTTCAGCTAACAACATTTCCTGATTATTCTTAATTTGTTCATTTGATTCATTATTTATCTCTGCATTATGATCTATTTTCTTGAAATGTTTATTAACTCCTCCGAAAATACCATATATTTT
>JAHWIG010000007.1 GCA_019322735.1 Candidatus Woesearchaeota archaeon
ATTTGTCTGGTTTAATATATTCTAATATTCGTTTGTAATGTGTTATAATTAATATGCACTTATCTTTATTCATAAAAGCATTTACCCCTTTAGATACTTCTTTTAGTGCATCTATATCTAATCCTGAGTCGGTTTCATCTAAAATAACTAGTTTTGGATTAAGGACCATTAGTTGTAGGATTTCTGCTTTTTTCTTTTCTCCACCAGAAAATCCTTCATTTAAGTATCTTCTAGAAAATTTAGCATCCATTTTTAACTGTTGGAGTTTTTTATCAAGTATCTTCTTAAAATCCATGACATTTATTTTTTTGCCAGTAAGGCTGTTTAAAGCAGTTCTTAAGAAATTTGAGATTGTAACTCCTGGAATCTCACTGGGATATTGAAATGATAGAAATAATCCTAGTTTTGCCCTTTTATCTGTGCTTAATTTTGTTATGTCTTTACCATTGTATATAATCTTCCCTTTAGTAATCTCATATTTTGGATTCCCCATTAAAGCATTTGACAATGTACTTTTACCAGAACCATTTGGCCCCATCAACGCATTTACCTTACCCACTTCTAGTGTGAGATTTATTCCTTTTAGTATCTCTTTTCCTTCTACACTTACATGCAGATCTTTTATCTCTAATAGTGTCATCCTACTGCCTCTTGTAACGCTTTTAATGATAATGTTGCGCATTTCATTCTTCCTGGACTGATTGATATCATTAATAGTTCCATTATGTTTTCTTGACTTAATTTTAAAATTTCTTTAATTGTTTTTCCCTTTACTTGTTCTGTTAGCAATGATGCAGAAGCCATACTTATTGCACATCCACGTCCAGTGAATTTGATTTCTTTTACTTTGTTTTCATTGATTATAAGGCGTATTGTTATATCATCACCGCATAATGGATTAAGCTCTCTTTTTTCATTTGTTGGATTATCTATTGTGCCAAAATTCATTGGGTCCTTGTAATTTTCAAGTATATGCTCTTGGTACATCTCTCTTGCTTCATCCATATCATTCACCAAATAATCGTTGTGATTTCTTTAATGACTCAATTAATTTATCAATGTCTTCAAACGTGTTGTATAAATAAAAACTGATTCTTGCAGTGCCTGCAATACCTAACTTATCCATCAAAGGCATAGAACAATGATGTCCGCCACGAATACATATATTTTCATCATTTAACAAAGAAGCCAAGTCATGTGGGTGGATTCCTTTAAGATTAAAAGAAATAATTCCTGTTCCATGTTCTATTCCTGGATGATAAATCTCTATTCCGTCTATCTTACTTAAATTGTCAAGTGAATATTGCAACAGTTCTTTTTCCCATGCTTCAATATTCTCCATGCCAATAGAATTAAGATAGTTTATTGTCGTTCCTAATGCTATAACCCCAGCAACATTTTGTGTTCCTGCTTCAAACTTCATTGGAATTTCATTCCATGTTGAATCAGTTTTATTGACTTCTTTGATCATATCTCCACCAAAGTGGAATGGTGGCAGTTTTTCCAGTAATTCTTTTTTTCCATATAAGATGCCTATGCCCATTGGTGCAAGCATCTTATGTCCAGAAAAGACTAAGAAGTCGCAATCAATATCTTTCACATCAATCTTTAAATGAGGGGCACTCTGTGCAGCATCTATCAAAGTTAGGGCATTTTTTTCTTTTGCTAATTTTACTAGTGTATTTATATCATTAATAGTTCCAAGAGCATTAGAGACATGTGTTACAGCGACAAGTGCTGTATTTTCTGTTATTTTCTTCTTTGCATCTTCATAGTCAAGAGTGAAATCATTTTTCATTGCAATAATCTTTAATTTCATATTATTTCTCTTAGCAAATTGTTGCCATGGAACAAAATTAGAGTGATGCTCCATTTCTGTCACAACAATTTCATCTCCGTTTAACAATGAACTTAGAGTATAAGCTAATAGATTTATAGATTCTGTTGCGCTTCTTGTAAATATAATTTCTTCTGGTTTTGCATTAATAAATTTAGAAATAAGTTTACGTGCTCCATTGTATTTTACAGTTGCTTCTTCGCTTAAAGTGTAGACGCCACGATGAATGTTTGCATTTTCATTTTCATAGAAATTCTTAATTGAATCTATGACTTGTTTTGGTTTTTGTGTTGTTGCGGCGCTATCTAAGTATATCAATGACTTTCCTTTTGTATTGTTTTTAAAAATAGGAAAATCTCCTTTCAGTTTCTTTATTGTTTCGTTTGTCAGTTTCATACTGGTAATCCTAAGAGGTCTTTTACTTCATCACTTGGTTCCCATGGGGGTTCAAAAACAAACTCTAATTCTGGTGTAAAACCAGCTTTTCTTAATTGCGTTTCTAAATCATTCACTAATTGTGGTGCATATGGGCATGCTGGTGTTGTGAAAGTCATCTTGATATCTATCTTATTATCTTTTTTTATTTCAAAACCATAAATTAATCCAAGGGTCCATATATCAATATTTAATTCGGGGTCTTCTACATTTTTGAATGTCTCAATTGCTTTTTCCTTTGTTAATTTTTTATTTTCCATTTTATCACCTTAACGAATTGGTTATTTTTTCATTTATTTTGTCTTGAATCTTTTGATTTGATAATAATTCTAATATTGGAGAGAAATATCCCTCAATAATCTTTTTCTTTGCTTCAGATTCATTTAATCCTCTTGACATCATATAAAATAAAACATCTTTATCTATTTGGCCTACAGCAGAACTATGACTGCATTTTACGTCATTATTATCAATCTCAAGATAGGGAATGGCATCAGCTTCTGCATTTTCGCTTAACAATAATGCTTCCTGTTTTTCATACCCATTTGATTTTGGGGCATTTTCTTTAATCTTTACTAAACTTCTGCTTAATGCTTTTGATTCATTATTTAATACGCCTTTTGTTATTATTTTGGATGTAGTATTTTTGGCATTATGTAATGATGCGGTATATAGATCATATTGTTGAGAACCTGAACCTAGAAACAATATTGTGTTATTTGTATCTGCTCCTGGTTCATTTAAATTACTAATTACTTGTGATTTGGTATATTGGGTTCCTAAACATAAATCAATCCAATTTACTTGAGAATCTCTTTTTCCAATTGATTTTCTATCTTGGATATTTATTGTTTCATTATTTAAGTTCTGTATTGTTATAAAATCAATCTTGCTATTTTCTTCTGCAATAATTTTTACAGTTTCACTTATGTAACTGCTGTTTTCTTGAGATGATTTATTTAGGATTATTTTTGCTTTTGTGTTTTTTTCAGCCAATATAAATATATTTGAAATAAATGTAGAATCATTTATATCATAATTAATCTCTATTGGATTATTTAGTTCTGTATTTTTTGGAATGTTAATAAATAAGAAATCATTTGCAAACGCTTGATTAAAATAAAATATTTTATTTTCATCTTCTTTATTTACCCAATCTTTTGTGAGAAATGGTTTAATCTTGCTTTCATCTGAAAAATCTAGTTGATTGCTTGAAAATATTTCTGCTTCATTTTTATCATAATCTATTTTTATCAGGCTGTTTTGTATATGTTTTGGTGTTACTCCAGAAAAATTAAAATTAGAAGGTTCTATCTTAATATTCAATCCGTAACGGAATGTAGGATAATTAGTTTTTTGACTATTAAGAAAAGAATTCAACCTATATTGAGTAAACCATTCTGGTTCTGTAATTTGTTCTGCAAACTTTTTAAATTGAGTTGTTGTAATTTCCATCCTAGTAATGGGATCATCCTATTGATCCCTCCATCTCTAATTCTATTAATCTGTTAAGCTCAACAGCATATTCTAAAGGAAGTGCCTTTACAATTGGTTCTATGAATCCAGAAACTATCATTTGTGTTGCTTCTTCTTCTGTTAATCCACGACTCATAAGATAGAATATTTGTTCTTGACTTATTTTTCCTACAGTTGCTTCATGAGCTATGTTAGTTGAACTTTCTTTGATATCCATATAAGGATAAGTATTTGATTTTGAGATGTTATCCATCATTAGTGCATCACAGATAACACTTGATTTTGCATTTATTGCACCTTTTCTTACACTTAATAATCCACGATAAGTTGAGATTCCACCATCTTTGCTTATGGATTTTGATTTAATTGTTGAACTAGTATTTTTTCCAATATGTATTGTTTTTGCACCAGTGTCTTGATCTTGCCCTTTTCCTGCAAAAGCTATTCCAATGAAATCTGATTTTGAATTATCCCCTATTAAGATAGAACATGGATACAACATTGTTGCTTTAGATCCCATGTTACCATTAATCCATTCAATAACTCCATCTTCATATACAACTGCTCTTTTTGTATTGAGATTATATGTGTTTTTGCTCCAATTTTCAATACTTGAATAACGGGCTCTTGCACCTTTTAGTACATGTATTTCAACACACCCTGCGTGTAATGAATTTTGAGTATATTGTGGTGCTGAACATCCTTCAATATACTGCATTTCTGCCCCTTCATCAACAATAATTAATGTATGTTCAAATTGTCCACCTTTCTTTGCATTCATTCTGAAGTATGCTTGTAATGGTGTAGTTAATTTAACACCTTTTGGGATATAGATGAAAGTTCCTCCACTCCATACAGCAGCATGTAATGCAGCAAATTTATGTAGTCTAATTGGAACACATTTAGTCATAAAATATTTTTTAACTATTTCAGGATATTGTTTTACTGCTTCATCACAATCAAGGAAAACAATGCCTTTGTCTTCCCATACTTTCTTTAATTTATGATAAACAACTTCAGAATCATATTGTACGCCAACACCTGATAATGCTTTTTTCTCAGCTTCTGGAATTCCTAATTTATCAAATGTTGCTTTTATGTCATCAGGTACATCTTCCCATTTTTGTGCATTGTTTTTTGCATCTGGCCTTACAAATAGATGAATGTTTGATATATCAAGATCTTTTAAACTTGGACCCCAATTTGGCATAGGTAATTCATTATATGCCTTTAAGCCTTCTAATCTCTTATTAAGCATCCATTCTGGTTCATTCTTTTGTTTAGATATTTCTCTAACTAATTCTTCGCTAAGACCTTCTTTTGCCTTAAAGATATGTTTTTCTTTGTTGGCATGGTCATAAGTCTCTCTATTTATAGAGAAATCCTTTATTTTTTGTTTAGAAATTGTTTTTGTTTCCATATTTTTCCCCTCTTTAATTAAAAACTTAACAATAGTTAAGAATGGTGTGTTTTTCTTTATAAAACTTTCTAATTTTTAGTCTTAATCAAAAAACTTATATATTCTGAAAGATATAATACAATTATGCAACATATCATGCCGCAGGAGATTGAAGTTTGGTATTTGATTCCTGCATTAAGGAAAGAACTCTCTAGAATCTTTATTAGGGATTATGGTTTAGCACAGAAAAAGGCTGCTGAATTATTAGGCATAAGTGAAGCTGCTGTTTCTCAATATGTTAAGGAAAAACGTGGAAAGGAAATAAAATTTACTAAATCAGAGTTAGGGGAAATTAAAGATACAGCTGCTAAGATTGTTAAAGATAAAAAACATTCAATGAAATATTTATATGAAGCTTGTGTTACATTTCGCGGATCAAAAACAATCTGTAATCTTCATAGGAAATATCATAAGGATATTCCTGCAAAATGCACTATATGTGTGGAAGGATAAAATGAGAAAATTATCAATTATTATTTCTATTTTGGTTGTTTTTCTTATTTCTGGATGTGGTGTTAATATAAAACCATGCACTAAAGAAGCAATGGTATGTGAAGATGGTACAGTTATTAGTAGGGAAGGCATAAACTGTGAATTTCCTGAGTGTCCTGAACCTGATATTATTCAAGAAGAATCAGAAGAAGTTATTGAATCTGAAGTAGAAGTTATTGAGTCAGAACCAATACCGGAACCAGTTCCTGAGCCAGAACCAGAGCCAACTCCTGAACTAGAATCAACAGTAAAGGAATTTGATATGACTGCTAAGAAATGGGATTTTGAACCTGCTACAATCATTGTGAATGAAGGAGATACGGTTATATTGCACATAACAAGTGTTGATGTGACTCATGGTTTTGGATTATCGGCATTTGGCATAAATGAAGATTTACGTAAAGGAGAAACTGTTGATATTGAATTTATAGCAAATCAAAAGGGAACATTTACTTTCAAATGTATAGTATCTTGTGGGTCTGGCCATAGTGGAATGAAAGGGCAGTTAATAGTTGAGTAAGGGGATGTCACATATAAATATAGAAATCAAAGCTAGATGCCATAATCAGGATAAGATAAGAAAAATTCTTAAATCAGAGAATGCTGATTTTAAAGGGATTGATCACCAAATTGATACTTATTTTAATATAAATAAAGGCAGATTAAAGTTAAGAGAAGGAAATATTGAGAACCATTTGATACATTATAACAGAGATAATAAATCAGGACCAAAACAGTCTGATGTTACTCTGTTAAACTATGATAAAGAAAGTTCTTTGAAGGATATTCTTGTTAATTCTTTGGGTGTTTTGGTTGTTGTGGATAAAGAGAGAGAGATCTATGTTATTGACAATGTTAAGTTCCATTTGGATAAAGTCAAAAATCTTGGAAATTTTATTGAGATTGAGGCAATAGGTAATGAAAATATTGGGAAAGAAAAATTGTTAAAACAATGTAATGAATATATGAAACTGTTTAGTATAGATAAAAAAGACCTTATTGCTGAATCTTATAGTGATATGTTATTAGATTAAAATATATTAGTAAATAGTAACCCTTAAATATCTTTAACTATTGGTTTGTTCTATGGAAACCCTTCTTGCCTTCCTTCCTTTAGTTCTTATTTTCTTATTGATCATAGTTTTTAAGAAATCTGCATTGTTTGCGTCACCAGTAACTTGGTTTGTAACTTTATTGATTTCATTACTATATTGGAAAGTTGCCCCATTAATTATAATGGCTGCTTCAATAAAAGGTATATTGATAGCAACAGAAATATTATTGATAATACTTGGTGCAATATTTTTTCTTAATGTAATGAAAGAAAGTAGTTATATTGTAGCAATAGAATATCATTTAACAAGAATTTCTAGGGATAGGAGAATTCAAGCAATACTTTTTACATGGGTTTTTGGTAGTTTTTTGGAAGCTGCTGCTGGTTTTGGGACTCCTGCAGCAATAGTGGCTCCATTATTAGTTGTTTTGGGATTTCCAGCTTTAGCTGCAGTTGCTATGGCACTTGTAGCAAATAGTACTGCTGTAACATTTGGTGCAGTTGGAACTCCTTTAATTCACGGATTAAAAGATATCCCAATATCATTACAAGCATTAGGTTATCAAACAACCTTACTGCATATTACGGGAATAATAGTGCCAAGTATGATTATACTTGTTATGTTGTCTTTTGTTAACCAACCATGGAGTAAAAAGATAAAAGTATGGAAAGAGATAATTCCTTATAGTTTATGGGCAGGAGCATGCTTTTTAATTCCTTATGTCTTGTCATCAAAGTATCTTAGTCCTGAATTTCCTTCATTAATTGCTTCATTAGTTGGTGGAGGATTATTATTATTTACAACTAAAAAGAAGTTTTTAGTTCCTAAAAAAGAATGGCATTTTCCGCATGAAAGCCCTAAAAAGATAAAAAACCCAAATGTTTCATTTTTAAGAGCAACTCTACCTTATTTACTTGTGTCTCTATTATTAATAATAACTAGGCTTCCATCTTTAGGGATAAAGAATATATTGTTAAAAGGGGGAATTCCTTTTACTATGTCTGGAATAGAATATTCATTCAATATATTTTATAGTCCTGGATTTTTGTTCTTATTGGTGGGTATTGTATTTGCATTAAAACATAAGGAAAAGATAAAAACCCCATTCTCGAGTGCATTTCAGAAGTTAGAAAGGCCGTATATCACAATCATATTCTTAACAGCATTTGTTCAGATACTGATAAACTCAGGAATCAATCTTTCAGGAAAACAGGCAATACCAATAGTTATGGCAAATGCAGCAGCAGGTGTTTTTGGAAGTATTTGGCCATTTATTGCAGTATTTGTTGGTGGAATTGGTGCTTTCATAACTGGATCAGCAACAGTATCCAATCTTCTTTTTGGAAATTTTCAGTATGAGACTTCATTACTTCTTGGTTTAAGTCCAATATTAATCTTAGCTATTCATTCTATTGGTGGTGCAATTGGAAATATGATTTCAATAAATAATGTTGTTACTGCCTCAGCAATTGTAGGATTGCATGGAGAAGATTATAAAATAATAAGAAAGACAATAATACCTTTCTTTGTATACGGAATAATTGCAGGAGCTATTGCTTTAATAATATCTCTTTGAGTTTATTATACCCTATTTTCTGCATATTCTAATCTTTTGTCAACTATTCGCTGTACTGCTTGAAATGGAGATATGTCTTCTTTTGTGCTTATATCAAGAATTCTTGCAAGAATATTTGATGTTTCTCTTGCTAAATCAACCATATTGTCAGTTCTATGAATTATATCAGGTAGTTCTTGCCTTGCATTAATTAATCCAGCTCTATTTACAACATAATCAGGAAGAGTTAAGATTCCTGTGCGGTGGAATAGTTGTGGGTGACGATCTATTCTGTCATCTACAAATTGTTCATTTGCACTTCCTGCAATTAATCTTACACCATTTTTGTATAATAATTCACTTGTTATTTCATTTAATGTCTCCCCTAATGCACAAGGAGAGTATATATCCCCTTTGTTTTCTTTAATGAAAAGATACTTGTCTTTTTTTAGTTGTTTTTGGTCATAAAAAACAAATTTAACTTTATCGGCATGGTCACCTAATTCTTTAATTGCCCTTTCTATTGAAAATTTTGCTATGTCTGTTGCAATAACTTTTGCATTATTATGAACTAAATATTTTAATACTTCTCTTCCACAGTTTCCTACTCCTTCAAGTAATACAACCCTTCCTTCCAATGAATTTTCATGTACTCCGAATACTCTTTTTGCACCCTCAATCATGCTAGAAATAGTGCCAATTGCAGTATAAGGAGAAGGGTTGCCAGTTCCACCTATTTCTAATGATTTTGATACAACATAGTTTGTTTTAGGACCTTCTGAGAACATTTGATCAAAATCTGCACATTTTGTATTCATATCCTTTGCAGTATAATATGGGTTGACCCCCCTTTCTATCCTAAATCCATTGATTACATTTAAAGATATAGCTAACTCAAAATTTGCATGTTTTCTTTTTTCATTGAATTTATCTAAGATTGTTTTATCTTTTCTTTCTTCTGTTGTTAATCTATTATTATAACGGGTGGCCTTTCCTCCACCAGAATGAGTTTCATTAATTGCTCCTTTAGATGTCATTGATTTTGCCAATCTTAGGCAATTTGTGATCATTGAATCAAGATAGAATTTCCCATGTTCACGTTTATAATCATTTTCTCTTAATCCACCAATTCCCGGTCCTAAAACATTATTATGCATTGCAAATATTTGTGGAAGTCCACTATTTGATCCATATATGAATACAATTTCCCCATCTTCATCTTTTTTTCTAAAATTATTTTTAGACATATAATTTCTTAAAGAAGTCTGTTCTGGTTTTAATGTTTTACCAAGAGATCCAGTATTAGCTGTATCTATAAATAAGATGTCATCAAGTGCATTTTTGTTGTTTATGTTTAATAAAGTCTTTTCATCATAATCCTTAATAAGATAATGATTTATGTTTTTAGATGTAAAAGAAACTAAGTGAACTTCATTCTTTTTCGCACTATCTTTTAATGTTCCATATAGTTCCTTTATTGTTAATTCATCCCCCATATAGGATAATGATGAATTCTCTCTCTTTAAAAATTTTCTGTATTTTAAAGTAGTAACTTATTTATAGAAGCATATAATAATATAAATAAAGGTATGGCAAAGAAAATTATTACTGAGGAACCAGGAAGAACATTCAATGAATTCAGCTTATTAACTGGATATACTAAGAAGGATTGTAGATTAAGGGATATAAGATTAGAAACTATGCTGTCAGATATAAATCTTGATATTCCCTTACTAAGTGCTTCTATGATGTCTGTTACTGGGTATGAGATGGCGCTTGCTCTTGGAAAAGAAGGAGGGATTGGGATACTTCCTGCACGACTTTCAATAAATGAGCAGACAAATATTGTAGAAAAGATAAAGGCGTATGAAATGAGTTTTGTTGAAGAGCCAATTACTGTTAGAGAGAATGCAACAATAGAGCAGGTTCTTAAGTTAATTGAAAGGCATGGTTACTCAAAAATACCTGTTGTTGACAGAAATAATACATTTCTTGGTATTTTTTTAAGGGATCATTATCTTGACTCTGAAAATACTGCCCCCCAGGATAATGTTGTAAATGAGATGGTCCCTTTTGGAGATAAAAGTATCCCCATATATAATAAGTCTGATATTACTGTTGATAAAGCAAAAGAATTACTTAGTTCTGGAAAGGAAAATTATCTTATTGTTCTTGATGAGCAAGATCGATTTATTGAATTTGCATTCAAAAAGGATATGCGGAAGATAAAAGTTGGTTCTGCTATAACAACATATGAAGACTGGAGTGATAGGGTAAAGCAAAACATTGCTGCTGGTTCTGACTTGATTGTTATTGATACATCAGATGCATATAGTGAATTTGCTCTTCAGGTTATTAGAGATTATAAATCATTAGGATTTGATGTTCCACTTTGTGCAGGAAATGTTATAACTTATGAAGGGGCTAAAGCATTAATGGAGGGGGGTGCTGATATGATCAAGATAGGGATGTCTTCTGGTTCTATTTGTACGACACAAAGAGAAAAGGCAACTGGAAGGGCCCCTATGACTGCATTGATTGATGCTGATAGAGCCAGGAATGATTACCTTAACGATTCTGGAAAATATGTTTCTATTATCATGGATGGGGGAATCACATCATCAGGTGATATGGTCATTGCATTGACAATTGCTGATGCTGTTATGATGGGGGGTTATTTTAATCGATTTTATGAGGCAGCAGGAGAGAAGTTTGATTCAAATGGAATTGAAACAAGAGATGAAAGCGAGATGGTTGCAGTTGCTAGCTGGGGAGAGGGCTCGCAAAGAGCTAAGAATCTTGATAGATATGGGCATACAAGTAAAAGGACATTTTTTGAGGAAGGAATAGAGGGAAATGTTCCGTATTTAGGTAGGTTAAAACCAAATGTTAAGAAGGATCTGATGAAGATAAAAGCTGCACTTAGCAATGCTGGATGCTATAATTTAAAAGAATTCAGAAATAATGCAGTTATTGAATTAAATTCCTTACATTCAAGCAAGATTGTAAGCACAACCCATAGTGTTAATGAAAAAAATTAATATTTTAGATACTTTTTTATAGTATTTCTTACTGTATTTCTTTATATGAAACAATTAAAGATTTTAACTCTTGTTTTTGTTTTACTATTCTTTCCGTTGGTTTTTGCACATCATGAACCAGAGCATACTCAATGCCCTCCTGGTGAATGTCCTCGTGATGTGGATTCTTTTGTTGAAGAAGTTATTAATGCAAAACTAACTAATGCAGGAATAATTTCCCTTGCTTTCCTTGTCATTGGTACTGTTGCATTGGCATTTAAGGGATTAAAAAAGAAGAAAAAAGATGCCGTAAAGATCATTGTCAATATTGTGATATTGGCTTTAATTGTATTAATGGGATATTCATACTATTATTTTAATACAACAGCATCAGAAACAACAGGTATTGTTGTGTGTGAAGCAGGAGAATGTTTTTGGGCAGCACATATTCATTCATTGTTGTATATTGATATTTGCGGAGAACAGATTGATATTGGATTGGAAGAAGGATTGTTGGAAGGAACACATACACATAAGGAGAAGAATAAACTGCATTTTCATGAACGGCTTACTGTAGATCCTGAGACTAGAGAAGTAACTGATTTTACTCCATTGGAGATTGAAACAGTATTGAATGATTTTGGGATAGAAACAAGTGATGGATGTATTGCTGGAAAATGTATTGGTGATATGTGTAATGGTAATTTAGGAAGATGGAGATTTTCCTTTAAAGGATCAACTAAAGTTCTTAATAATGAAGAAGTAGAATTTTGGCAAGATTATACATGGAAAGAGAAGGACATAATAACTATTTCATTTAAATGAGGTGATAATAATGGCGAATAAACCAAAAGTATGTGACAATTGCGGGATATTGTTGAAAAAAGGACAGATTACTGCAGAAGGAATGTTGTTTTGCTGCCAGATGTGCTGTGACGAAACAAAGGATTCAAAAAAGAAGGTATGTGAGTTTTGTTAAATGGCTGCAGATATAAATTTGTTTTTCCTAATTGGGGCAGCATTAATTGATAGTATTAATCCATGCGCTTTTGGTGTTCTTATATTCTTATTAGCTTATCTATCAGAGACTGTCAAAAGTGCAGGTAAGATGTTATTGCACGGCTTATTGTATATTGGGGCTGTGTTTACTACTTATTTGATAGCAGGATTGATTTTGCTTCCTGTAATCAGAAAATTAGGTGCGTTTTCTGTTGTCTCATATTATGTTTTAGCCGGAATAATATTTATCGCAGGATTACTTGAGATTAAGGATTTCTTTTGGTATGGAAAAGGATTTTCATTATCTATTATTCCTGAAGATGCACATAGAATCAAAAGGTATGTGAATAAAGTAACTGATTCTCCATTTGCTGCAATATTTTTAGGAGTATTTGTTGCTTTAGTTGAGCTGCCGTGTACTGGTTTTGCATATTTAGCAGTTCTTGGTTTAATAAGTTTAGCAGGACTTACAATCTCAAATCTTACCTTGTTGATAATCTATAACCTTATCTTTGTCTTTCCCTTAATTGTGATTCTTATTGCAATTTGTCGCGGAACATCAACTGCCAAATTTGAGGCATGGAGACAGAAGCATAAGAAATGGATGAGGTTGGCTATTGGTTTGACATTGATTGCTTTAGCAGCATTAATGATACTATATGTAGAATTTGGTGCTTTATTTTAAATAATTTACAACAATATTATATCCCCTATGTCCAATTTCATAACCAAGACGAAACTCTGCAGTATATACTAAACCCTCTACAATATTAGTAATAATATTTCCAGTCTGATAATTGACAGAGGATACCCCCCCCATCATTGCAATCATTGTTTTTATTCCTTCTTTTCCTACCTTATCATATAATTTACAAAAAATTGGTTTTGTACTTTTATCAATATTATCATGAAAATTAACCATGCCAGCAATGGCCCCAGTTATAGCCCCAAAAGAAGCAATACCAATTAGCTTACGGCTTTCTATATCTGAAATTAAATCAGAAATTTCCATTATTTTGTTTCTCTTTCAACTAATACTCCTTTTTTTGTTAAATAATATCTTTTGGATAATTCTTTTAGGACAATATAATCTAGTTCTATCTCTTCTTTAATACCAAGAAAATCTTCTTCAGTAATTTTCCTTTTTTCTTGAGATATATGAATATTATAACTGCGTTTAGTTGAAAAGTCTTCAATTAAATTAGTTAAATCAAAATAAATTGGATTTTTTTTGTTCTCATTTGGAAATTTTTCTATTGCATTATAATACCTTTTTTGAAGGTAATTAAAGAAATCTTCTCTACAGTTTTTAGACATATCTGATAATATCGCATTTACTGGTTTATTATTCCTATAAAATCTTAAAGCAAATGTATTTTCATCATCTTCAAATAATCCACAATAGAATCCTTCATCCTGACTATAAAATTGCTGATGCATTGTATTTTATAAGGTACTTTATAGATTATAAGGTTTTCTTATTTAAATAATTAGCGCATCGCTTTTAAATACTGGTTGTTGTTACCTTTAAGAAAGAAATACATAGAAAAACTAAGATATAAACAGAAGAAAAGATTTTATTTTATTTTACATGGCCAAAAGATATATATACTAGTTTTTATTTTTTGTTTTAGAATAATAAAGGGGGGTTATATAAATGTCTAAAACCGTTAAAATAGAAAAAACTAAATTACTAACATGGTTAGTAGGATTTACTCTTGTTCTTACATTAATTAATAGTTATAGTCTTGTTAATATTAATGCCAAGGTTGATTTATCCAATATTTTGGAGGCACAAGGTGGGTCTCCATCACAAGCACAACCAAGTCAACAGGGTCAAGTAGCACAAGCTCCAACACGTGGAGAAATAAATGTTGATGATGATCCAATGAAAGGGGATGCTAATGCACCTGTTACTATAGTTGAATTCAGTGATTTTGAATGTCCTTTCTGTGCGAGATTTTATTCTCAGACAATGAAACAGTTGGAAACTGAATATATTGATACAGGAAAGGTTAAGTTAATTTATAGGGATTTTCCTTTAGGTTTCCATCAGAATGCCCAAAAAGCAGCAGAAGCAGGAGAATGTGCAGATGACCAGGGAAAATTCTGGGAAATGCATGATAAGATATTTGAAAATCAACCGAGTTTAAGTGTTTCTAGCTTAAAACAATGGGCTGGACAGATTGGACTTGATACTGGAGAATTCAATAGTTGCTTAGATTCTGGAAAACATGCTGGAGAAGTCCAAGATGATTTTAAAGAAGGGGCAAGTTATGGTGTAAGTGGAACTCCAAGCTTTTTCATCAATGGAATCCAATTAGTTGGTGCACAACCATTTAGTGCATTTAAGCAGATAATTGATTCAGAATTAGCAAAATAAAATGAAAAAACTATTTTTTTCTTTTTTGTTTTTACTTATTATTTCTTTAGTATTAAATGGTTGTTCTAAACAAGGAGAATATGATGCTCTTGCTCAATGTATGACAGAAAAAGGAGCTGCTATGTATGGTACAGATTGGTGTAATTATTGTCAGAGTCAGAAAGATATTTTTGGAAAATCATTTGAATATGTTACATATATAAATTGTGATAAATCAAGATTTGCTTGTGATGAAGCAGGTGTAACTGGATATCCAACTTGGGTGATTAACGGAAATAGTTATGGTGGCGTACAACAACTCTATAAATTAGCACAATTGACTGAATGTAGTCTAGAAGGGTCAGTTCAATAAAACTTAAAATTTTTATTTATTTATATTAGATATAATAAATATGTTTTTATAGTAATAACATTTTTTTAGGAATATGGGAAGGAAAACAAAACATAGAGTTCATTTAAGATCTGGAAAGATAAAAAAGAAATCAAAAAATAAAAGAAATAAAAGAAATAAAAGAAATAAAAGAATTAAAAAAACTCCTTCTTAAGCAACAAACTTTCTAAACTTAATTTCTTATTGCCATGAATAAACAATATTATGAATGTTGTTAAGTAAAGAAGAGCTAATTCTCCTTGATTTAATATCGGAACAAAGTTATTACTTGCATGAACTATAAAATATGCTGCTAACATCTCTACGCCAGAGATTAATGCAAACAATCTTGTGAAAAGTCCAAGAAATATAGCTAATCCTCCAACCAATTCGATTAATCCTGCAATGCCCATCATACTGGATAATGGAACTGCTGTAGCCCCAAACCAACCCAATAATTTCTGTGCCCCATGTTGGAAGAATAATAATCCAACTAGGATTCTAAATACAGAATAAGCATTATCATGGTATTTTTCAGCTTTATTAAAAAACATTAATTGCACCCCCTAATATTTTATTATTATGAATGAGAGACATTATTTTAATCTTTCTGTTTTTTAGAATAGTTTTCATCAATAAATTTGATCCCCATATCTTCATATTCGTGACGAAGAAATTCTTTTCCAATACTTGTGAGATATTTGCCAGTTACTTTAACTTGATATTTTATATCATTACATAATTTTTCAATATTGTAATCTAAACTCATTTTAATATCTAAATATTAGTTTTTTATAAACTTTTTTATTAATTCTTCTGTGGATAATCCTTGATATAATACTTCGTAAATCATTTTTATAAATGGGGCATCAATATTATTTTCTTTGATAAGATTATATACTACTTTTGTAGTTATATATCCTTCTACAGACTTATTCTCTTTGATTAATTTATTTAATGCATCATCTGCATTAATTCCCTTTCCAATAAGTTCTCCAAATTCTCTATTTCTTGAGGCACCAAAACAAGTAGTCATAAGGTCTCCTAACCATGCTTGACTTCCAGATTGGTATGTTTTTTTATCTGCACCTAATGATATTGCTAGTTTTTCAATATCTCTTGCAGCAAAAGAAATAAATGCAGATTTAGAACTTTCATTATATCCAAGACCATCAAAGATTCCTGCACCTATTGCAATAACATTCTTGAATGATCCTGCAAGTTCAATACCGATTATATCTGTTGTGGTTTCAATTCTTAAGTGTTCATTACTTATGGTTTTTGCAACTTTTTCTGCAATATTTTTATCTTTACATGCAATTTCTGCACAAAGAGGATGTTTAAGTGTAACTTCACTTGCAATCATACCACCTGATAAAGAACAGATATCATATTTTGTCGTTATTCCTTTTAACTCTTCATGGATTACTTGATGCATCATCATATTGGTTCCTTTTTCCAATCCTTTTGCTATATTCAATAATATCACATCACCAGTTAGGTGTTCTTTTAAATCTTTAATAGCAGATCTCATAAATTTAGATGGCACTGCAAGAACAATAAAATCAGAATTTTCAATAGATTCTTTTAAAGAATGGGTTACTGTTATATGTGGAGAAATTTTTATATTTTCATGAAATATGGGGTGTTTTCCGGTCTTTTTGATATGACTTATGTGTTCTTTTTGAACATCAAAGATACATATATCCTTATCTGGGTGGCCTTCTCCTATGATTTTTGCCATGGCAAAACCAAATGCACCTGCCCCAATAATAGAAATCTTATTCATTTTTTTTAATTTTAATATTATTGGCTTTATCTAATACTGTAAGATATTTTTCTGAAATATTTTCGTACTTATTTCTTGTGAAAATTAATCTTCTTTGAGTTATAGAATACATTTCTTTAAAATCTATTGGTAAAGAATTCCCAGGATTATCTTTAGTGTTATCAAATCTATTTATATCTATCACTGCATAATTATATTCTTTTTTCCAGAATTTATATTCATATTCTGCATCAAATAATTTTTCTTCAAGTTTATTTAATACCATTTTAAGATTGTACCCTTTCAAGTTCTTTAATAAATTTTTCCCTTTCTATCCATCTATCTAATCTTGTTCGTTCTCTTCTTACACTTCTTTGAGTATTTATCACATCTTTTTCTCTTTGCCAATAATCTCTCTGTTGTGATCTTATCCTATCTCTATGTTCTTGATAGTACTGTTTATTATATTCTATTACTTCTTCTTTATTCTGAAGATATCCTTTTTTGTAATATTCATTCCTGCTGTCAGTCATTTTAGAACAAAATAATATAATGGATTTAAATAATCTTCTATGCATAAACAGTAGTAAACCTTTTAAATAGGCAAATATTATATTGTAAAAATATGGCAGAAGATGTTTTACACCTCTTTAAGAGGCATTATTTTAATCTTAGTGGAAATAAAGTAATAGAGTATATTATGTATAATACTACTCAACCACGCCTTGCATCTATTTCTTTAAATGGGTTAGCGGAACAGATAGTTCAGTCTAGTTTTAGGTATAGTCAAAGAGACTATTGTGTTCCTGAATGTGTCGTTCGTTCCCAAATTAGTAAGCAAAGAAACGTATATAATAAGAAAAAAAAGAAACCACGTTTCATAGGTGAGAAAGAATACTTCAATGAACCATTAGATAAAGAAAAAGAAGAAGGGCTCCTTGAGAAGATGATAGATGTCTTGATGAAAAGGGTGGTAAAAAATATTCCTGTTGAGGAGAAAGAATATACGCAAAAAATTAAGGGTACTACTTGTGCTTATTAGTTTAATTATTCTCAATTATTATCATTCCGTCCCTTTCCTCTATATGTGTACCAAATTTTTCAGAAGACTCTTTTATTCTTTCAATTGATTCCCTATAATTTGTTGCAGTAGCATGATTTACCTGCATATGTGATATTAAAGTAGGAATTAATCTTATTTCTTTTATGCCTTCTTTGTTAATATCAACAAGGAAGATAAATGACCTATCATTTCTTAAATCTGGATCAACTGCATAATCATTAACAAAATCTCCTGTATCATACATTATTAGTTTTTTGTTGTATATCTCAATACCTTGAAATACATGTGCGCTGTGTCCATGTATAATGTCAATACCTGCATCTATCATCTGATGAGCAAAATCAACAAATGCCTGACTAGGGTGTTCCCTCATATTCGGCCCCCAGTGGATTGTTGCTATTAGGATATCAACTTCGTGCCTTATTTTATCAATATCCTTCTTAACATTATATATGTCTCCAACCTTGACGTAATTTGTTCCAGGATTATGCATACCTGCTTCCCATTCTGGTTCATTATCAGTATAACCTATTATTCCTATTGTTATTCCGTGCTTTGTTATGATAATTGGTTCTTTTGCTCCAGTTATATCAAGTCCTGCACCAACATGAAATATTTCTGCTTTATCTAATGTTGAGATAGTATCTAAAAGGCCCTCTTCGGAGAAATCCAAGATATGATTATTTGCCAGATTAACCACATCGATATCTGCTCTTACTAATGATTCAATAACCTCCGGGTCTGCTTTGGAGTTAAATACCTTTGGCACTGCTTTATTACTTCTTGTTAATGTTGTTTCTAAGTTTATGATATTTAAGTCTGTTTCTTTTAGTATGGGCATTATATTTCCCCAAGGATAGGAGTAATTGCTTAAAGAAATATGATCATTTACAAGTCTGCCGAGCATTGTATCTCCGGCAAATCCAATTGTTATCATCTCTTTTTCTGGCATTGTGCATCCGATAAGTAGCAACAGTAATAAGGCCATTATGCCTTTCATAATGGCATAATGAAGGTTATTGATATAACTATCGAAAAGATTTATATACCCCAATATCATTCATAGCTTATGACTCAAGGAAATTATCAAAGTTCAAATTACCAAAGTAGTTCTTCGGGAAGTTATCAAACTAGTTCTATTCCTGTTACTGAGAATTATCAAGGTAGTTCTAATTCAGTATCAAATAGTTATAATAGTAGTAATAGTAGTTCATCTCCTGTTCAAATGTATGTTCCTTCTACTGAAACTGAAATGCCTTCCGAAGTAAGGGAAGTTATTGAAGAATCTGCTCAGATGTATAAGAGTAATGAAGTAGAAGAAATGAGTACTCAAAAAGAAGATGTTTCTATAGGAGATACAGGCCCTCAAAGACTTTGTTGTGGAAGGGGTTGTTATGACTGCGTACTTTTTACTAGATAAATTCAATTATTTCCAGTCTTCTATTAATTGAATAAATGTTCTTAAACAAATACCAGTTCCGCCTTTTTTCTTATAATCCTTATCAGATGGTGCCCACCCTGATGCGCCAATATCAAGATGTGCCCAAGGTGTTTTTTCAACAAAATTGCCTAAGAATAATCCTGCTGTGATTGTTCCAGGACCAAATGATTCTTTTGATGTATTTCTTACATCTGCTGATTCGCCTTTAACAAGCTCTTTATAATCATCTAGTAATGGGAGTTCCCATGCATTTTCATCTGTTTTTTTTGATGCAGATAATATTTTATTCTTTAATTTTTCATTTGTTGACATCAATGAAGTTATCTCATATCCTAAAGCAAATATGCTTGCACCTGTTAATGTTGCTATGTCAATTATTGCCTTTGCCTTATAGTTTTTATCAGCATAACTCAATCCGTCTGCTAAGATTAATCTTCCTTCAGCATCAGTATGCCATACTTCAATAGTCTTCCCATTATATGCTTTTAATATATCTCCCTGCTTGTATGCTTTTGATCCAAGAAGATTTTCGCAAGTAGGAACTATTGCAATAACCCTTTTTTTTAGTTTTAATTGGCTTGCTGATTTTATAGTATAAAGGACAGTTGCTGCTCCAGCCATATCACAGCGCATATCTTCCATATATATTGCTGGCTTAATATTTAATCCTCCACTATCAAAAGTTATTCCTTTTCCTACAAAGATTAATGGGTCTTTCTTTTTGCTGTTATAATCAAGAATAATGAATTTTGGTTCTTGTGCGCTTCCCTTGCTTACAGCAGATAGCCCACCCATACCCATCTTTTCAATCTCTGCTTTTCCAAATATCTTAATCTTTATTGCACCATTTGATTCTTTGGCTATTTTTCTTGCCTCATTTGCCAAATAAGTTGGAGTTATCAACTCTGCAGGCTCGTTTATTAGGTCTCTAATGCGTGTAACATTCTCAGATAATAATACTCCTTTTTTTAATCCTGCATTTACGCTTTCAGTGTTCTTTTTCTCTGGTTCAAGAATAACAACAGAATCTATCTTTTTTATCTTGTCTTTGTCTACTGTAATGTATTTTTTAAATTCATATAATCCAAGGACAATTCCTTCTGTAACTATTTGTGCTTTATTGTTGATTTTTAATCCTTTAATGTTCATAGAATGGAGGGTTGTTGAGAATGATTTTATTCCAGTGTTTCTTATGGCTTTTGCTGTTACTGCAGATAGCCTCCTTAATTTTTCTGAGGTAATATCTTTTTCTTTTCCTAATCCCACAAGGAGTATTTTATTTGCAGGTAATTTTCTATGAGTGTTTATTAATTTAGCTTCTTTGAATTCTCCTTTGAATTCTTTATTTTTTATCATAAAAGATATTTCATTATTAATTGTGTCATCTATCTTTTTTATGTCTCCAGTTAGTTTTTGTTTTTCAAATAATCCAAGAATCAATGCTTCTGTTTTATGTCCTAGAATTTTTTCGTTTTTTGTTGTTACTTTCATGATAGTTCCTCCTTTTTTATAAGAATATCTTTAGAGTTTTTAAAACTTTTCTAACTACTATGATTGAGAGAACTATAATTTCATCTCTTTATATGTATCTTTCCTCCTATCTAAAGTGCCCTTTCCACTTAATCCTGTAAGTGGTGTTGGTTTTAGATAGTCATCTGCTGTAAATTCTTTGTTTGAATTAACTAATTCATGGTATTTAGGAAAATCAATCCATGTATGCCATTTTCCCTTCTTTTTGAATTTATTCTTGGCCATCATTACTACACGAGAAGATATTTGTTCAGAGACAATTTCATACTCAGGAAGATATTTGATTAGATCTTTTGAGAATTTAACAATATCTTCATGGTAAGGCATATTCTTTTTGTCTAATCTCTGTCTTGATGCTCCTATAAACATATAAGCCTTTATTTCAATAAAATCTGGATCTCCTTTCATTATTAAGGTAGCATATTCTTTTGGGTGTAACATGTTCATTTCTTTTATCATTGTTAACCTTATGCAAGTTCTTTGTTTTTTTTCTGCCATGTATTCTAAACTTTTATTCATCCTTTCCCAGTAATCTTTGAATAATGGTACATCAATATGTTTCAGTAAATCTTTAGTTGGAGCATCTACACTGATGTAAAACTGTGTTATAGGATTAAGATCTCTTATCTGTTCAGGATACTGTGCATTTGTAACCAAGAATGTTGAGATTCCCTTTTTGTTGAAAATTTCTATAGCTTTATTCAACTTAGGATAGATTATTGGTTCTCCTGTTAATGATAAGGCTACATGTTTCACTTCTTTAGTTGTTTCATAAGATCTAGGAGTTACTTTATCATTTCCTTTAAATCCTGCCAATAAATTATGATGATGAAATAATGAGCCTTCAATTATCTCTTCTGGATCATCAACTTTCCATTTCCATTCTTTTGCTACTGGTGCTTTATATCCCCTCCAACAGAAAGTGCATCTATTTGCACAACTGATGCTTGTAGACATTTGCATGCACTGATTGCTCATTATGCCATAGAATTTAAGTTTATAGCAGCCACCTTCTCCCCTAATCATATTCTTGGTCCAGCCGCAGATTTTTACAGCGCTATGACTGCCAACAACCCTATATTGCTGTTTTTCAAGTTCTTGTTTTGCAGCTTCTGTTAACATTTTATTTTGAGAGTATTTTTTCTGCATTAAGTGCATCATTGATGTTTATAACACCTTTTATGAATTTTTCCTGGTCGTCTGTGCCAATCCTTGGGCATGCCGTATTTATCCATATGTCAATAAATGGGAAGTTTTCAAGCTGATCAAATGAAACATTGTTATCAATAAAGTGATAGAACTTCTTATTTATATATCTTTTCTCCAATTCCAAAGCAGTAAAGAGCTGTTCCTGTCCTGGTTTAACTGTTGTTATTGTTCCTATTGTATCTGATGCAAGGAATTTTTTCAATGATGCATTGTATCTATTTATTATTGATTTTAAGTCTTCCTGAGTTATCAAGTTCATTGATTCTGTCATAGGATCATTGCATATAATCTCTTTCTGGGCATACATCAATGCGTATGGATGGAATTTTCCGTCTCCAATGTATAAGAAGTAATCTATCTTTGACAGATCAGACAGATTTAAGGACTCATGATATGAAACGCACCCAAGCAATTGACTTTCTACATGCGTTCTTGCTGCTTTTGATGTTGTTATCTTTATCTTTAATTTCTTTAATTGTTCTTTAACTTTTTCGAGTTTGTTTACAAATTGAACAGAAGCATATAGTGCTGTATTTTTTACTTTGTTCTTTTTAAGAAAATCTATGGTTTTCTTGCATAATTCTACTTTCCCTGTATATGGTGCATCTAAAAATAATACTTTCATCTTACCAGCCTTGTTTTTTATGAAAAGGGTTATGTCCCCAACTAATCATTAAATCTATTTTTAATCTTTCTAATCCAAGAGGAATATCGCATGCTCCAAAATTACTTCCTAACCAGATAAAGATTTTTGCATTTGTCTCTTTTGTTATCTTATCTGATATTTCCTTAGCTAATGGCTTCATACCATCAGGTAACTGAATACAGACAGTTTTTGCCTTATTCTTCTTAATATTCTCTATAGCTTTGTCTAATTCTGGGTTATATAGTGACATAAAGCAAAAAAGTGCGTATTTTATTTAAAAAAGTATTGGTTTTAGTGCTTAGAATTACTCTTGAACGTACTTTGTGTTTGTCTTTATTGCTTTAACTGCATGTTTCATCTCTTTTACAAGATATTGATAATGTTCATCTATAGAAATTAGATTATTTTCTTTTGCCCATTTTAATATCTCTTCTGGATCTTCTGAGGAGAAATTAGATTCAATCTTGTTTTTATACCATCCTTTCTTATCTTGATAATTACAATGAGCTATATTGATTGTTTTTCCTTCTATATTAATTAAAAAGTATCCTTTTGGATCTAATTCAATAGGACTGCATGTTTTTCCCTTTAATTCTTCAGGAACCTGCATAATATATGGTTTTTCTGCTTGCATATTGCTTATTCTGCTGTTTTTCTTTAAAAAAGGTTGCTTTTTAAGAAACATTTTTAAACTACTTTTTTGTGCTTAGGTATATGTTATCATGGAGTGATTTATCCTTTGAGGATAAAGAAGAAAAAGTAATTGTTACATTGTATAAGTATTTCTATAAAGAATTCTCTAAAGAAGAGATTGAAGAACTTGGAGAATATGAGATAAAAGAAAATAAATTAAAGCTAAAAAAGTTAGATGAATCTGCTTCACAAAAGAAATTTATGAGATTCTTCAGGAAATATAAACAAGATTTATTGTTTAAGATTAATGGAAATAAGGCAATCTTTGTTGATGAAGATATGGAATTACCTTTAATTGGGTTGAATTTCTTAGGAATATTGGATAAAGGGAGTGAAATATTGGAAATAAAGCCAATAACTGGATGTAATGCTGGATGTAATTTCTGCTCTGTAAATGAAGGATTTGGAACAAATAAAGAGATAGATTTTGTTGTGGATAAAGATTATTTAGTAAATGAAACTAAAGTGCTATTATCATTCAAGCAAACAGATAATATTAGTTTGTGGTTAAATCCTCATGGAGATCCAACATTATATTCAAAATTAGTTGAATATTGTGAAGAAGTTATTGGAGACAAACATGTCAAAGATATCCATATTATCACAAATGGGTTATTATTATCTAAAATTATGGTTGATGACTTAGTTAAAGTTTCAAAGAAACATAAAAAATCAATACATATCTCATTATCTATGTCTGGAATAGAAAATGCAAAGAAGATGATGGGTCCATATTACAATCTTGATCTTGTACTGAAGAATTTAGATTATGCTCTTGATAAACTCAAAGTGATAATAACCCCTGTGTGGGTGCATGGAATGAATGATGAAGATGTAAGAAAATTGGTATTATTTGCTAAAGAAAAAAAAGTAAATATAGCTATACAAAAATTCTGTAAAAATAAAAGGGGAAGAAACCCTGTTAAAGAAATTTCTTGGGAGAAGTTTTTCAAAGACATGGAGGTATTAGAGAAAGAGACAAAACATAATCTAACACAAGAACTTGGAAAGATAAAGGAAACAAATCAACTTCCATTAATATGTAATAAGAAAGAAAAAATAAATGTTAAGATTGTATGTTCTGGAAGGCGTTATAATAGTGCTCTTGGTATACTAGATAATTCAAAAGGAAGACGAGCAGTTGCTTTGGTTGGTTGCGATAAAAATAAGAAGATGGTTAAAGCAATAGTATTAAGCAATAAATATAATATGATTTTGGCTAAATGCTAATCACCTATAGAGGATTATTCCTGCAACAACCATAATTTCTAGAATTATCCAAGTTGAATATGTGATTATTATCGGTTTTTCTTTATGCATCACACCATATACTACCCAAAAGACTGCAACAAATAAGTAAGAAACCCAAGAAAGTAATGATACTCCTGCAGCTGTTTTATCTCCCCATATTTTAATTACTTGTGGAATAGTCATTAATGGCCCAAATACCCCAACAACATAAATTGCCTTGTCCATAAATCTTTTCAGTGGATCTTTAGTTGGATAACTCTCATGTAATTTATGTATTCTCTTCCTTCTGTGGAAATGATGTAATCCGTGACTATCCTGTGCCATTTTTAAAAATCAATCCTGAATTCTTTCCCCCAATCTTTAAATCCTATTTTTTCATATAAATTATGAACTCTTGGTTTTGAATTTCTGCTTGTGCAGATTAACTTGTAACATCCTTGATTTTTAGCTTCTTCGATTAATTTTGTTACTAATTTTGAGCCTATGCCTTGCCCTCTTAATGATTCGTCAACAAAAACATCTTCCATAAAGCCGAATGGTTCTTTATGTAAATCGTTATTCATCAAATAAAGGTAAGCTCTTGCAACTTCTTTATTATCTTTTTCTACATGGAATTTTATTCCTTTTGCAGTAATTTCTTTTTGGTTGATATCCATTCCCTTTTTGAATCAGTAATCACTTAAATATTCTTCGTTAATTATTTAAATAATCAGTAATTTGTACTTTTTATGAAAGTTTTGGTGGGGTCTAAGAATCCGGTGAAGATAGAGGCAGCTAATGAGGCTTTTTCTCATTATTTTGACAATGTAAATGTAACTGGTTTTTCAGTTGATTCTAAGGTACCTAATCAGCCTGTAAATGATCAGATTTTTGAGGGCGCAAGAAACAGAGCATTAGAATTAATAATAATAAATGAAGATGAGAAACTAGGAGCAGATTTCTTTGTAGGTATGGAGGGTGGAATCACCAACCAATATTCAAGATGGATGGCTTGTGGCGGAATGTATATAATTGATAAGAAAGGCAGAGATAGTTTTGGAACTTCTTCTCATTTTGAGATTCCTGATTATATGGCCAATGAATTATTGACAGGGGTTGAGATGGGTGTTTTTATGGACAAAATAATGAATGAAGAAAATACAAAGCAGAGAGGCGGAGCTATTGGTTTTCTAACAAAAGATGTAATGGGCAGAAAAGAGCTGTATGTACCTGGTTTAATATCTGCATTAGTTCCTTTTATGAATGAAGAGATGTATTTCAAATAGTAATATTATTAAATAATGATGATTTTCTTTGGCATATGAAAAAAGAGATATTAATAATTGCACTTTTTCTTTTAGTAAGTGGTTGTGCTCAAGAAGTTGTTCAAGAAGAGGATATTGCAGAGATTCCAGAGACTGTTGAGCAAGAAGAGATTGAGACTGCTCCAGAAGAATCAGAAGAAGTTCCAGAGGCAGAACTTGAGCCTGAAGAAGTAGCAGAAATTACTATGCCTCCAATGCCAGAAGGCATGGAAGGCATGTTTCCTGAAGGAATGCATCCAGAAGATATGATGCCAGAAGGCATGGATTATGATGAAATGATGGAAATGATGCAAAGGATGATGGAAGAGAGGGGGGGCCAAGAAGGTGGTGGGCAATATCCTTCTGTAATGTATGATTTAGAAAATGAGGGAATACCTCAATTTGTTGAAAAGAATTTTATTGATCTTGATAAAATTAAGAGAATCTCAAAGTTTAGGGGTGGTTATGGGCACGATTTCTCTGCAAGAACTGGAGAAACATGCAGAAGCATGAAGCATTATATGTGGCCTGCATGGGGATCACCTGGAGAAATCCATAATCCTCCATGGATGGGTATCAATTATTATGCACCAGTTGATGGCGTTATTGAAGAAGTGGATTATATAGAAAATGATTATGGGATAGAATCGCAATTCCACATTAAATCAGATGAGCAGCCTGCATTTCACTTTAGATTCTTCCATATAAAATTACTTGATAGTCTTGAAGAAGGAAGTCAGGTAACAGCAGGGCAGCATATAGGAACAATAGGAGATGAAAAATCAAATGGTGAGATTGCAGTTGAGGTGATACTTCCTGGAGGAACTGCATTGCTTTCATTTTTCCAAGTAATGACTGATTCATTATTTGAGGAATATAAAGACAGAGGGATGTTAACAAGAGAAGATGCGATAATATCAAAAGAAGATAGGGATGCTAATCCACTTGAATGTGATTATTCAACAGAAGCAGGATATTTCATTGGTAGAGGAACAGCATCATATGATAGCTGGTCAACTAGTCCAGAGAATTGGGTTACTTTGGAAAATTAAATAACTTAAATCCATATTTCCATAATTTGGTTTCTTTCATTAATAATTGTAGAACAAATTTTGATGGAAAATTTCTGTCTTTTTCCTCTAAAAAGGATTTATTCTCTTTTTTTTCAAATATTTTTAATAGATCATTACATTCTTTTTCTGAAAATTTATTTAATACATTACGCATCTTTAAAGAAACCCATAAATCTTTTCCTAGTTTTGCTCTGAATCTCTTTTCATAATCATCCCATCTTTCACCAATATACATTGCAGATATCAATCCATAGATTATTCCGCCGTAAGTTGTTGCTTTAACTTGTGTAGCAGCATCCCCTATAAGGGCAATATTTCCTTTCTGCATGACTTGCTTTGGATTATACATGGGTATTGAACCAGATTGGTCTTCTAAGACTTTGTATGGCTTAATTAGCTTGTAATATTCTTTCTTAATATTTTGAGTGGGAGTATCATTTCCAATTATTCCAATTCTTGCTATATCCTTTGTTTCTGGGACAATCCAGGCAAATTCTCCTAATCCAAACAAAATATCAGTGACATTCTTTTCAAATTCTTGGGATTTGTCTTTTATCTTAACTCTTGCTTGATATCCGCCAAGTATATCTCTATTTCCATACATTCCTGCTTTTTTTGCAACATAGCTAAAGGGGCCATCTGCTCCGACAAGATAATCAATATCTTCTGTTTTATTGTTCTTGAAAAATAATCTTAATTTATCATCTTTTTTTTTCCAGCCAAGCAATTCATGTTTTAATCTTATTTCTGCTCCTGCATCTATTGCTAATTTAGCTATATATTTATCAAATCCGGCCCTGTCCATTATTATGTTTCTTTTATTAAGTTTTACATCAATGCTCTTTCCGTCTGGGGATTTTATTCTGAATGTATCAATATAGTTTATGATGATGTCATCTGGAATAGTATCAAGAACTCTGTAAACTGATTCTGTAACAATGCCAGTACATTGAATTGGATTACCAATTGCTGGCTTTTTATCAAAAATAATTGATTTATCCCATGCTAATTTAGATCCTAGAAAACATCCTGCTGGTCCTGCACCAATAATCCCCATCATTTTATCATTTCTGGAAAAACTATTTCCCCACCACCAATTACTTCATCTTTATTATATAAAACCACTGATTGGCCTTGGGCAACACCTGTTATAGCTTGATTTAATGTTATTAAATATATTTTCTTTTCTTTGTTATATCTTATTTTGGAGGGAAGTAATTCACCTACATGCCGAATTCTTGCTAATACTTTTTTAGGTGGTGTTTTTTTGTTGATGAAGTGGAAATTGTTCTTTAATACAGCAATTTCTTTTCTTAAAAGTATTTTGTGTCCTTCTGGAGCAACAATAATTTCATTCTTTTTTATGTCTTTAACTGCAACATACCATCTCTGTCCAGATTCTTTTCCTGGTTGTTTCTTAATATTCATTCCAAATCTTGGGCCGATTCTTTGGCCAATAGTATAATACATTATTCCATCATGTTCTCCAACTATCTTACCTTTTGGTGTAACAAAATTTCCCTTCTTAGGAGGAATTTTCTGCTGCAAAAAGTCTTTTAGATTTATTTTTCCAATAAAACATATTCCCTTTGTTGCTTTTTTATCATAATTATGGAATCCAAGCTCTTTTGCCATGAATCTTACTTCTTCTTTTGTATAATAACCAATAGGAAATAATGTATGGGATAATTCATCCTGTGTTGTCCTGTATAAAAAATAAGACTGGTCTTTTTCTTCACAAGTTGATCTTAATAGTTTGTATTCTTTTGATTTTCCTTGTTCTGGAAGACGTCTTACATAATGTCCAGTTGCCATTAAGTCTGCCTTTAGTTTTTTTGCCTCTTTCCAGAATAATGGGAATTTTATCTTTTGATTACATACAACATCTGGATTTGGTGTTAATCCATTCTTATAATATTGGAACATTTCATCAATTACTTCTGTTCTGTAGGATTTTTCAAAGTCAAATGTCTTTAGAGGAATATCTAATTTTGCAGCAACTCTTAATGCCATTCTTCTTTCTTCTCTCCAAGAACATTCCCCTGTCAATTCATTCTTAGTATCACTCCAATTCTTCATGAATCCTGCAATAACATCATATCCTTGTAATTTAAGCAGATAAGCTGCAACAGAGCTGTCAACTCCACCAGAAAAAGCTACAAGAACAGTCTTTCCCCTACCTATCTCTCTATCTTTTATTCTTGAAATTAATTTTTTTAATGATACTTTTGGCATAAGAACTAACTAAATTGTTTTATTTATAAATATTTAGAATACGAAAGGTTTTTATAATAATAAGATAGAAAAAGAATATGTATTTTGGAATTTATATTGTTTCAATCATTGGATTTTTATTATCAATTTATGCTTTTTCTGTAGAAAAAAAGAGTGAGAAATCAAAATCATATAAGCCATTATGTGATATAAGTAAGAAGATATCATGCACAAAGGCTTTTGCAAGTAAATATGGAAGATTAGCTGGAGTATCAAATTCTTTTGCTGGAATATTCTTTTATATTATTGTATTTTTATTGGCTTTCCTTGGACAGCTAAATTATGTATTTTATCTAGCAATTATCTCTGTTCTTGGCTCTCTGTATTTAGCATATGCGCAAATTATGAAAGTTAAGTCTTTTTGTTTAGTTTGTAGTTGTATTTATCTTGTTAATTTACTTCTGTTATTTTTCAGTTATGCAAAATTATTCTAGATTCAATACAACAGGACAGTGATCTGAGCCCATGATTTTTGGAAGAATAAAAGAATCCTTGATTTTTTTGTTCAGTTTAGGGGAAACAATGAAATAATCAAGTCTCCAGCCAACATTGTTTGCTCGAGCATTGAACATATAGCTCCACCAAGTGTAATGGTTTGGCTCTTTATGGAATTCCCTAAAAGAATCAATAAATCCTGCTTTTATTATGTTATCCATCCCATCAATCTCTTCCTGCATATATCCTGATGTTTTATTGTAGTTGCTTGTTGGATTTTTTAAATCAATTGGCTTATGTGCAACATTCAAATCTCCTGTGAAAATTATTGGTTTCTTTTTTTCTAAATCTTTAAGATATTTCAATAAGTCTTTATCCCATTTCTGTCTGTAACTTAATCTCGATGGGCCTCTTCCAGAATTAGGAACATATGTATTAATTAAGAAAAAATCATCAAATTCTAAGGTTATTAATCTGCCTTCAGTATCATGTTCTTCGATTCCTAACCCATACGTAATAGATAATGGTTTAATTTTAGAAAAAATAGCAGTTCCTGAGTATCCTTTTTTTTCAGCAGAGTTCCAGAAATGGTGTTCATATTCATTAAAAGCCATATCTACTTGATCTGGATGCGCTTTTGTTTCTTGTATGCAGATAATATCAGGATTCTCTTTTTTCATTGATTCTATAAATCCTTTTTTCAATGCTGCCCTGATTCCGTTTACATTCCAAGAAATTATTTTCATGATGGTATAGTATTATGGAAATATTTATATATTTACCCATTTTATTTCTTTTATGACAGAAGTATTGACTGAATGGGCCCCTGTTTTTTTAAGGATTGCATTAGGCCTTATCTTTATTGTCCATGGTTATCCTAAATTATTCAAGGATTCCAAAGGAACCTCCAAATTCTTAAAAGGCCTTGGTTTCAAACCAGCTAAATTCTGGGCATTAATTCTTGGATGTGTTGAATTCTTTGGAGGTTTGGCTGTTTTAGTTGGTTTATTTACAAGAATAGCTTCTGGTTTGCTGATTGTGTCAATGACAACCGCCCTTTATTATCAAACAGTTATATGGAAAAAGAAATTCTCTGGTGGATATGAGTTTGATTTTCTTATACTCTTTGCCTTAATTGCATTGTTCCTATTAGGGGCAGGTAATTTAAGTCTTGATATGAATCTTATTTAATCTTTCCACTTGATACTACAACCAATACTAGGAACAAACCAGTCTTCTATTTTTTCTCCAGATAATAATTTATCTAAAACTTCCCTCATATCGTGCTTTGTAGGGGTATCGTGTGGTTCCATTGCATTATTGATTCTTCCGTGATATACTAGTTTATGTTCTTTATCAAAGATAAATGGGTCTGGAGTACAAGTAGCACCATAAGCTTTAGCTATCTCCTGTGTTTCGTCAACTAAATAATATTTATATCCTTTTTCTTCTGCTACTTTTTTCATATTTTCAATACTGTCTTCTGAATCATAATCAGGATCATTAGAGTTTATTCCAATGACTACAACATCTTTATCTGCATAATCATCTTGTATTTTGGCTATTTCATCCATCTTTGGCTTTACATAAGGGCAGTGATTACACATAAAGATTATTACAGCTATTTTTTCTTTGAAATCAGTTAAGGGAATAGTATTTCCGTCTATATTAAGTAAAGAGAATTCTGGAGCAGGATCTCCGGGTTGTAGGGTTTTTGCATCAGATTTTAATAATACCATCTTTTATTCAAAACAATCAAGGTATAAATAATTTTTGTTATTATGCTTAATTCTTTCATACTGCCACCTTAAAGTTTATTCCAGGATGAGATTCATAATTTTCCAAGTAAAAATCTTCAAAAATTAATTCTTCTAATTTTTTATCTTTGATTCTTATCTTGGGTAATGATTTTGGATCTCTGCTTAATTGTTCAAGTAAACCAGGAACATGATCAATACCTTTTTTTGATTCTTCTGGAGCAGAGGATTCTATCCATTCTTTAATATCTAGATAATCTGATGGTTCTTTGACTAATTTCATTTCAGTTTGTAATCCTGATAGATTCTCTTTATACCATTGCCCTCTTTGTTTTAATCCATAATCCTTGCCATCACCACAATATGCATGCAAATCAACTAATGTATGGGAAAATTCTCCTGGTTTATATCCCGTTTCTTGCGCAATAATATGCGTTAATAATGCATAACTTGCTATGTTAAATGGAACCCCCAAAGCAACATCACATGATCTCTGATCTAGATGGCAGTTAAGCTTATCATCTAATACATTAAATGTGTAAGTATGATGGCATGGAGGTAGGGCCATCTCATCTATTTGTGCAGGGTTCCATGCAGTTACAATAATCCTTCTATCATTTGGTTTATGCTTTATTTTATCAATTGCGTTTTGTAGCTGATCAATCTCAACAATCTCGTTTGTTTTGTAAGTTACACCTTTATATTTTCTCCATTGACGCCCATATGCAGGTCCAACTTCACCATTTTCATCTGCCCATGCATCCCATATCTTTGTATGCTTAGATAAATTCCTGATATGGTCTTCTCCACTGATGAACCATAATAATTCATGGATTAAAGAATTCCATCTCTTACCTGTCATCTTTTTTGTTGTTAATAATGGAAATCCATTGGAAAGATTAACCTTATGAAACCCAGAGAAATACGAAATTGTATCTACGCCAGTCCTATTTTCTTTATATTTCCCCTCACTTAGAATTGTTTTAACTAAATCTAGATATTCCCTCATCTTACCCCCTATAATAAATAATAATCTGTTATTTAAGAACTTTTCCGGTCTTGAGGCTCCATAAATAAAGATCCAGTTCTGCTTGTGACATATTGATAGAACTTGCCAGTTTTCCTAATTTTTTTTCTATCTCTGGATAGTTATTTTTATTGAGTGTTTTTGGCTTTTCTTTAAGAAGTTTATGTTCTACCATTAAGTTTAATATATGTCTATCAAGTATTGCTACATTATTGTATCCAACATTTCTAAGAAAATGTGATGATTCTTTATATCCAATCCCTTTAATGTTATCAACGAGCCAGGTTCTTGCATTTATGGTTGTTTTTTCTTGAATTATTTCTTTTATGTTTTTGTGTTTTCTGGCTTCAACAATAAATTTAGATTTATTATTATGAAATCTATGCTTGTTTTTCCTTATGCATTCTCTTATTTCTGATTGAGAAAAAGTGTGGAAGCCTTTTCCTTTTAGTTCTTTTTCAATTTCTAAAGCTGTAGCTGCTTTTGAATTTGCCGTTAATATACAAAAACAAAGTTCTGAGAACCAATCTTCTGAATTATTAAGTTCTTTAAATTTATTAAGTCTGTAATCTACATCTGATTTAATATTAGAATTTTTTAATTCATTTATCTTATTTATCAGTTTCTGGGACATCAAATACTCCTGTAAGAAATTTATCTATCTCTTTGTTAATATTTGTTGGATTGATTATATTTGTATCATGTATTCCTTTATTTATTATCACAAGTTTGGAATCTTTTATTTTCTTATGCATCTCTCTTGCCACATTCATTGGAGTCTTATAGTCAAACTTTCCCTCAATTATTAATGTTGGAATTTTAATGTTACTAAGGATATTTGATTCATCAAAATTAAGCATATCTTTTAAACAAGCCAAGATGCTGACTGTAGGTGTCATCCTAAGTCCCCTAATGAAATAAAAAAAATCATTGTGCCCCTTCATCTTTGAGAAATCAACTTCCTTGAAATGTTTTTTTCTAAGTTCTCTATTTTCAAATATGTGTTTAAAGAGATTTCTATTGAAATTAGTTAATTTAATTTGTTTTATAATTTGACTGTCTTTCCATGGATTCCTGTAAGTTGTGTCAATCAGAATTATGGATTTTGCTTTTTTTGGGAATAATTCCATAAATTTTAAGACTATCATTCCACCAAGTGAATGGCCAATAAGTACTGGGAGCTCTATTTTTTCCTTTTTTATTATATGATTTACATCCTTTGCAAAACTCTCCATGCTATAGGCAGATAATTTTTTTGGGTTTCCGGATTTTCCATGCCCCCTTAAATCTAAAGCTATTGTATTGTATCCCACTTTATTGAAATAATCTATCTCTTTATTCCAGACAGTATAATTATGGCCCCAGCCGTGGAGAAATATCAATGTAGGAATAACCTGATTCCCTTTCTTATATACATAATGTATGTCTGTCTTATCAAATGATTTCATCTGTGTATTGTTACCCCAACTTTATTGCAGTATCTGTTTACTGGACATCTACTGCAGAATGGTGAGACTGGTCTGCATAAATTCTGTCCAAAAGCAACCAAAATTGAATTAAAGGTTATCCAATATTTTTTTGGAAGTATTTTTCTTAATGCGAATTCGGTTTCTAATGGGTCTTTTGTCTTAACATAACCTAAACGGTTGACTATTTTATGTACATGTGTATCAACACACATTGCTGGTTTTTTGAATGCAACTGCTATCACTAAATTTGCTGTTTTTCTTCCAACTCCTGGAAGCTTTATCAGTTCTTCAATTGTTGATGGTATTATATTGTTGAACTCTTTTTTTAATACTAACGGAAATTTCTTTAGATGTTCTGCTTTGTTATGGTAAAAACAAACAGGATATATTAGTTTTTCAATCTCTTTTTTTGATAATTTATCTAAATCTGATGGCTTTTTTACCTTTAAGAATAATCTTTCTACTGCTTTCAGTGTTACTTCATCTTTTGTTCTTGCAGATAATATTGTTGCTAATGTAACTTTGAAAGGATCTTCTGTTTTTGCTTCAACTAAATCAACAACTGGAACCTTATAGTTCTGAACTTCTTTTTTTAGAATCTTGTATACAGAATCAATATCCACTTTCATTATTGATTATATTGATTATTAATATATAAAACTATAGTTAGTTTTTTATATTTGAAGTATTCTTATATGAAAAAGATGAAACGAAATAAGTATTACCCCTGTCATTATATCAATTCTATTAGAAAAAGAAATTGTGTTCGAATAAAACCAAGGTTTGATAGGAGTATTGATTCTTGCACATTAACTGATATTTTAGAAAATGAAAAATATTCAAATGATACTTTAGTGATTAAAGAATATATGAAGTATATTGATTATATCAAAGTTAATTATTCAAGTAATTAGTTAATTTTGAGTTTAACCACAGCCACCAGACATTGTTGGACAATTTGTGCACTCATAACAATTTGCCTTTGTTTGTATTTGTATGTTTCCACATTCTTTACAAGGAACTCCACGTTCATTTCTCAATTCTTTTGCTTCTCCATTTCCCTTGTTTCCATTAATTGATGCAGCTAAATAAGTAATCTCTTTTGTGGTATTATCGAAAGATATTGTTTTTTTTTTTGGAAATCCATTCTGTTTAAATCCACCAAGCAAAGAATCATTAATAACATCTTCAAAATCCCAATCATCTATTCCTTCTCTTGCATAAGTAAATAATGACCCGTTATTAGCCCCCCTTAATTCATCCATGTTTACACTATCTGGGTCATTTGCAAAATCTTTTTTTCCTTGGTATTCAAGTAAAAGGAACTTAGCAGCGAAATCTAAAGGAGATAATGCTGTCTTTATAGATGGATGTCCTTGTACAAAACCTTGTGGATCAAATTGCTGACCCATCCATCCAGAAACTACATCATCTAAACTTACCCCTCTTGATAGGGATTTTGATGCTAAAATTCCATGAGTTTCCAATAATGCCTTTAAGGTTGATCCTGATTTATATGATAAAAAGACTATCTGTCCTGGTTTACCATTAGGATATTCACTTACCATTACATGTAAAGGTGATCCACCTATCTTTACTTCAGTTTCAAAGACTTCTCTATTATTTGGAAGGTCTTCTTTTTCTCCTCTTTTTAATTCAATATAACTTTTATCATCCAAACTTAAAGCACTGATTGGCTTGCTGTTATTCCTGAATATTGCTAATGCCTTTAATCCAAGATCGTGTCCAAGAATATATCCATCATAAACATCCTTGACTGTTGCTGATTCTGGCATATTATTTGTCTTGGAAATTGCTCCAGATATGAATGGCTGTGTTGCTCCAAGCATACTTACATGTCCTTCAAAACTTATGCTGCCTTGTCCCCTTATATTTCCGAATGCAGTATCAAATACATTATAATGTTCTGGACTTATATGGGGGGAGCCAATTACTGTATTTTCTTCTTTGATATGATCCTCAATATCCTTTATTTGAGCAGAATTATATCCTAGATTTTCTAATGCATGAGGAACTTCTCTGTTAATTAATGTTATATTTCCGCCGCCTGCAAGATTTTTATTATACCTCAAAGATAAAGATGGCTCAATTCCTGTTGTATCATTCCCCATAAGGTATGAAATTGTTCCGGTTGGGGCCAATACTGTTGCCTGGGCATTTCTAAAACCAACATCGTTCCCTCTCTTGACAACGTTTTTCCAGGCTGTATATGCTGCATTCTTAAGATCTGGTTGAATATTATCCCAATTAATATCATCAAGATTTTCCTTGTGTTTATTCATTACTTCAAGCATTGGTACTCTGTTGAATTCATGGTGCACAAAAGTACCAAGATTTTCGGCCATATCTACTGATGCTTCATATGCATTTGCAGTCATCAATGCTGTTATTGCTGCAGCATAGTTCCTTCCTTCATCAGAGTCATAAGCAAGTCCTTTTCTCATAAGTAATGCACCTATATTTCCATAACCAAGACCAATTGTCCTAAATTCTGGACTTGTTCTTGCAATACTTTCAACAGGATAAGATGCAGCATCGTTTGCTATATCTAAAGCTATTGATATCAATTTATTTGCTTTTGAATATTTTTCAACATTAAATTTTCCAATTTCGTCTGAAAATTTTAATAAATTTGTAGATGCTAGATTACAAGAAGTGTCGTCCAAAAACATATATTCTGAACATGGATTGCTTGAATTGATACGTCCAGAATTCTTTGAAGTATGCATATCTTGAATTAAGCTTTCATATTGAACACCAGGGTCTCCAACTCTCCAGCTTCCAAATGATAGTTCTTTTAACATCTGATCTGCAGGCATTTCATCAACTACCTTATTATCAACTATATTGCGTAATTCTATCTTTCCACCATTCTTTAATTGTTCAAAGAAATAGTCATCCAATCTTATAGAGATATTTGTATTTTGATAAGTTACTGTTGAGTATGCTTCTCCATCCATTCCTGGAGAATAACCATTTTTCATCAATGTCAGTGCTTTACCATCTTCTTTTACCTTACTTTCTATAAAATCCATAATATCTGGATGTGTATAGCGCATTGTAGTCATTCTTGCTGCCCTTCTGCTCTTTCCACCTGATTTGATTGACCCTGCTGCATCATCATATATCTTGAAAAAACTCATAGGACCAGATGATTTTCCACCACCAGATAATTTTTCTCCTTCTCCCCTAAGTGCACCTATGTCTCCTCCGATTCCAGATCCTGATGAAAAGATTCCACCTTCATGGACAGAATGCATCAATATATCTTCCAGATTATCACTTGGTGCTTTGATAAAACATGCATGGCACTGCGGATGTATATTGCATCCATTCTCTATCTTTTCTATCTCTCCTGTCTCTACATCACGATGATAATTAAGTCCTTGACTGCCTTCAACATCATATTCATTGAATAATCCTGCATTGAACTGTACTGGAGAATTAAATGCAAACATCCTGTTTATCTGCAAATATTTCAATTCATCTGAAAATACATCTCTGTCTGCTTCTGTCTTGAAGTATCCAAATTCATATCCCTTATCTGCAAAGAAGTTAGATACCCGTGTTATTAGGTGTACAATTGAATTTTCATATTCTGAGCCTATTTTATTATTTAATCTTTCTTTCCATTCTTGTTTAGATGGCTTATAGAAGTATTTCTGTGAGACCATCTTAGCATCATTATCATCCCATGATTCTGGGAAGACAGCATCTTTCATCTCAAAAATAATTTCTCCGTCTGAATTCTTTATTTCAAGCTCTCTTTCTGAATAAGGTCCAACTGTCTTAAATGGGTCTGTCTTTCCGTCAGTAAAGCATCTATCAATAGTAAGACCTTTTTTCTTTTCTGGCTGTTGATGATATACACGACCGATATCAAGCATGTCAAGATATTGTTTGTTATTAAACTCGTAAACATGAATATTTTTACTATCCATTGCGTTTGTAAGTTTATCTAACTGTAATTTATTTTCTTCTATCAATGATTTTGCTACATTAAGTTCAATGTGTCTTTCTTGATTATAATCCTTTAACAAACTTATAGAATACATTTTCACCTCTTAACTTATCTTCTTTATTTCTTCTTTGAATGATCCTACATCCTCAAATTCTTTGTATACTGATGCAAATCTTATGTAAGCAACCTTGTCAATTGCTTTTAGTTTACTCATCACCATTGTTCCGATTACTGTACTTTTAATATCTTTTTTTCCTTTTTTAGCAAGTGTCCTTTCAATGCTGTCAACAGCTTTGTTCATCTTATCTGTCGTTACTGGACGTTTTTCGCATGCAACAATAATACCATCCATAATCTTGTTGCGGTCAAAACTTTCAATCTTGCCATCTTTTTTCACAACCCTTATAGGTGCAGTCTCTATTGTTTCGTATGTCGTAAATCTATTTTTGCAAGCTAAACATTCTCTTCTTCTTCTCAATTTAGAATCATCGACGTCCCTGCTTTCAAGAACTTTCAAATCATCTTTTGAACAAAATGGGCATTTCATACTGGATAGTGGTGAAACACTACATGTAGTGTATCAACTACGGAGATTCTCCGCTATTTAGTGTTAAAGGATATTTGATATATAAAGATATTGGTTGCAGAAAATATATCTTTTGAGGTATGTTAAGAAAAATTTATTTTAAAGAAATGAAGTTCTTTACTATCTCTTCATTCCTTACTTCTGGATGGAAGATAATGCCGTAAAGTGGCTTTTCTTTGTGTTTTATTGATTGGATTGTTGTATTTTCTGCCAGGATATCAAAATTATCTAGATCCTCTAATCCATTTCCATGTAATTCATAAACTTCAATATCTTCTGAAAATAATCTGTTATTTTTTTTGCATTTTATCTTTGTCATGCCAATTTCTTTCTGTTTTGTTAATCTTGCTCCAAACATCAAAGCTATGATCTGCATTCCTGAACATATCCCAAGAACTTCTTTATCTGTATTCTTTAGCCAGTTGAATTTGTTTAAGTTTTTTAGGAAATCATTGTCTTGTAATGCAGTTCCGCAGATTATGATTTTTTCATAATCATCAACATAACCAACATCCCTGTAATGCTTTATCTCATAATCTCCCACTATATTGGCTATTGGCTTGACAAATTCTTCTTCACTTAATCTGTTTTGGCATGTGCTTATTATTAGGATCATTTCAGTTTTGCCACCTTTATCAATAATATTTCAACTATTTCAGCAATAGATTTATCATTAACTTCTATCTTTAAATCAAAGATTTCCTCATAAATAGGTTTTCTTAGTTCAAAGAGTTTAATTGTTTCAGAATAAGTTTTATCTCCTGCTCGTTTTTGTTCCCTTTCAAATAACATCTTTATTGCTTTTTCTTTGTTTTCAAATGGAGATAGATATATTATCTTTCCTGTAGCTTTCAAAAGCTTACTGTTACTTTTACTAATCTCATCAAATTGTGAAGCGATAGTTCCACCACCCACAGAAAGAATACATTCCTTAGGAATATCTACAACAAATTGTTTGAGTATTTTTTCTTCTTCAACCCTATAAGATTCAACACTTTTTTTTTCAATATGTTCATCAATTCCTTTTAATTCTTTTTCAACATAGGTATCAAAATCAAAATATTTAACTTTTAACTTTTTAGATAAAGCTTTTCCTATAGTACTTTTTCCGATTGACCTTGGGCCAATAAAAATAATAATCATTCTAACTCAGCCTCTTTTATCAATAATATTCCTGCATGGTTTTCATATTCTATCTCTGATTTCTTTATCTTTATCTTTTTCTTGAACATTGGGGCATTTGTTACAAATGTTTCTAATTCACCGCCTTCTCCAGCAGGATTTATCTTGTACTTCTTGCTTAATTGTATTAATTTATCTATCATATTCTTTGTTATCTTTTTTCCTAAGTAAGAATCATCTAAAGGGTAAGCAAATACTCCTACTATTACTGTTTGAAATTTGTTTTTCTTTAATTCATTCAGTAATTCAACCTGATCCATCTGCCAGATTGGATTAAAACACCATAATCCTAGTTGATCGCAGATTTTCTGGACCCTTGTTGCCTGGTAGACAGAAGCCAATGCTCCTGTAACAACACCTTCTATATTGTATTTTGCTACTGCTGTCTGTATCAATAGTTTTAAATCATTTAACTCAAGCTCTTTCTCTCCTTCTGTTGTTTTTGTAATTAAAGGTAATTCCATTGCCTTGGCTTGTATCTTTGTTAATTCAATATTAGGAGTATGGAACATATAACTCTCCGGATTTTTTGATATGACTGAGAGTAAGCAAGTTATTTCATGTTCTTTGCTTGCTTTATATAATGCATAACAAGAATCTTTTCCCCCTGAAAAAAGAACGGCTAGTTTCATATCTCTTGAATGTTTATCTTGTTTAAAAAAGTTATGGAAAGATTTAATAAGTTATTAAAAAAATAAAAAGTTATGAGGTGGAACATATTAATAATATTATTTCTTATATCTGTTCCTATTATATATGGAGAGGAAAAATACTCTTATGAAAAGGCAGAAGAATTAACCCCATTGATAGAATGGAGAAATTATGGGACTGATGCTTTTTCTGAGGCTGTTATTAAGAATAAGCCAATATTCCTCTTATTGACCGCACCATCCTGGTGTTATTGGTGTCAGGTGTATGAAAGTGAAGATTATCTTTTTAATTCTGCTGTTGTTGAAGTATTAAACAGAGAGTTTATTCCTATTTATGTTGATGCAGATAAAAGACAGGATCTAACAAGGCAGTATCTAGAAGGTGGATGGCCTTCAACAACTATAATGACTCCAAGTCGTGAAAGGATTCATGGATATTCTGGACCAAGACCTGTTGCAAATATGCTTGCTAATTTCCAGAATGCAATTGATTATGTAAATAGCAAAGGATTTTACAACACCATTTCTTATGATTATGAAGAAACAACCCCAAAAAAGTTCACAGAAAATGATTTGAATGGATTAGTCAATGGCTATGCTGGTTATACTTTGAGACTATATGATTCAACTTATGGTGGTTTTGGTTCTGGACAGAAGTTTCCGCAAGGCAGAACTTTAGATTTTGCTCTTGACTTATATGAATTAAGTAATGATCAGCAATGGCTTAATCTTGTTAAAAATACCTTAAAGAATCAATATACTTCAATTGATGAATTAAAAACTAATTATAATTTATTTGACCCTGTTGAAGGCGGATTCCACAGATATGGAACCCAAAGAGATTGGACCCCTCCTCATTATGAAAAGATGCTGTATGATAATGCTAGACTGCTAAAAGCCTATTACCATCTTAAGTTGATTTCTCCTGATGATATGGTTAATGAAGTTGTCGATAAAACTCTGATGTTTATAGAGCAGAACTGGTATGATCCTGAAGGTGGTTTTTATGGGAATAGTGATGTTCATGGAGAAGATGCTTATTATGGAGAATTTCCTAGACCAGTAAATAAACCAAGGGTTGAGAAAACAAAATATACTGATTGGAATAGTGATGCAATTCTAACTTATTTGTATCTTTGGTGGGCATCAGATGATGAAAAATATAAAGATATGGCTGAGAAGAGCCTTGATTTCTTTAAAGGAATGATTGGTACAGAAGGAGCATATCATTATTACAGGGATGGGGAAATTGGTGTAACTGGCAGTTTATTAGATAATAGTTATTTATTGCTTGCATTTGTTGAGGGATATAATGTTTTGGGGAATAATGAGTATCTGGAAATTGCTAAAAATCTTGCAGATTATTCTTTAGATAATTTATATGACTGGAATTCTGGAGGATTCTTTGAGAGAAACAGCAAGGATAAAGACATCTATGCTCCAGGAGACAATGTAAGATTATCAAAACCAGGGCAGGAAAATGGAATTATTGCTTACGCATTGTTAAAGTTATATAAAATTACAAATAATGAACTCTATCTGAATGCAGCTATTAAGACTTTAGGAGATAAATTTGATTCTATTGGTGGCTTAGACAGAGGATATTATCATGTCAAGTCTGCTCAATTTATCCTTCAGAATAATTTGATAGGAGAATTTAATGCACTTGATTTGAGCAGTATTGAGAAAGAAAAGCAGCAAAATTTCTGGTTAAATGATATATTAAATACCGATACAACAAAATTTGTTGCTTCACAAGAAGGTATTAATACTTTTGATGGTTCTTTTATCATCTTATTGATAATTGCATTGCTTGCTGGTTTTGTTAGTTTTGCATCCCCTTGCAGTCTGCCAATCTTACCGGCTTATATTGCTTATTCATTTAAGTCATCAAAGCAAAACATAAAGGGGATGACAATTGCATTCTTTTTAGGGTTAAGTCTTATCTTTACAGTTATTGGTATGAGTACAACAGCTATTGGACTATTCTTAAGACAGAATCTAATGTTATTTTCACAGATTGCAGGAATTGCTATTATTTTATTTGGAGTATATATGTTAACTGGTGGTGGTTTTAGTGGATTTAAAATAAAACAGAAAAAGCCAACATCATATTTTGGTTCATTTTTATTTGGCTCTGCTTTAGGAATCTCATGGACTCCATGTGTTGGTCCAATATTGGTTGCCCTGCTTTTAGTTGCATCAACAGTTGGATCTGTAGCTAAAGGGGGGATATTATTGTTTGTTTATTCTATTGGTTTAGCCTTACCTTTAATACTTATTTCAATGTATATTGAAAAATTAAATAAGAAAAGTAGATTATGGAAAATTATCCAAGGGAAAGAGATTAAAATATTTGGCAAAAAGATACATTCAACTACATTAGTTTCTGGTTTGTTATTTATTATTCTTGGTTATCTGATATTCTCTGGATTATTATATTCCTTCAATCAATATGTAACTACAAGTGGTTTTCAAAAAGTAATGTTTAATATAGAAGGATGGTTACTTGGTTTAGTTAGATGATGAAGGTAGACAAATATAAAGAATATGCTCCACTTATTGCAAGAGTAAGTATATCCTTAGTCTTTTTATGGTTTGGTTTTAATGAGATATTAAACACAGAAGCATGGGTAACCTGGTTACCTCAATTTGCATATAATCTACCAATAGCTCCAACAACTTTGGTGTTAATTAATGGGATATTTGAAGTTATCTTTGGGGGATTGTTATTATTGGGATTATTTACTAGGGTGGCATCTTTTCTGTTGTTTATCCATTTAATGGGGATAGTCTTTAGTGTCGGGTATAATGATGTAGCTATAAGGGATCTTGGATTAAGCTTGGTTACATTATCAATCTTTTTATCTGGTCCTGATAAATGGTGTTTGGATAAACGTGGCAAAAGAAATTAAAAAAGGGAAATTGTATATATGTGGAGAATGCGGATTTAAGTATAAAGATAAAGAGATTGCAGATATGTGTGAAAAATGGTGCAATGAACACAAAAGCTGTAATATTGCAATATCAAAATATGCTGTAAAATAAAAAATAATATATACTATAACATATTCGTAAGAAAGAGGGTAAACTAAATGGGACATCATCCACCAATAAATACGCAACCGATTCAGGGTGCAGCTGTAGTAGATGTAGGGGGAGGAGTTTCTCCTATTGGCTGGTTTTTAATTGTCTTTTCAATTGCGGTAATTGTATATCTTGTTTATACTTTTATAAAGAAAAAAAGCTAGGAAAGTGATTGGAAAAGCCAAATTAGGAAAATATGTTATTGGATTTCAGGGGTTTTATTATTTTATTACGGGATTGTGGGCATTGATATCACTTGAGTCCTTTAATGCAGTAGTTGGCCATGCACATCCAGGACCTGGATTTGAGATGCATAGCATTGCAGCAATGAGTGTTGTTTTGGGATTATACTATTTACATATTGTAAGAAAACCAGATTGGTTTAAAACCAATAGAGATATTGCGTATTTAGTCATTGGTGTTGCGTTAGCTGTTGTTTTGGTGGAATTAGTTTATCTACCAGGAATGGGCTTTAACTTGTTTTGGTTTGATATGGTTGAGGAAGCAATTATTGCAATTTTATTATTTGGAGTTGTGAAAAAATGAAAAAAACACTTGTTTTTATCTTGGTTCTGCTTGAAGCTTCTTTAGTTATGGCATATCATGGAACTACTGGAGGAAGCCAAGCTTCTGGTCTTACTGTGTTTTTCATATTAATTGGTATTGTTGCTGGTATTGGATTGATAATCTGGTTATTGAGAAAAGTGAGTATGTAAAATGGAGGTAAAAAATAATGAAAAGAAGCGATTGGACATTGTCGATTGTTGAGGCAATCATTTGGTTTTTCTTTTTGTACTACCTTTTGTTCAGCATCAAGAATGAAGTTAATTTATGGATGAGCGCATTTATTTTATTGGTGTTAGCATATGTAGGAACAATAACTTGTCCGTGGTTTCGCAACACTGCGGCATATAAGAAATTAATGAGGTAAACATATGGAAAAAAGAAATAGAATTAGTCTGTTAATTATTTTAGTTATTGGTATGTTTTTCTTTTCTGGATGTGCACAATCATCAGGAAATGTTAAAGAGTTTAATGCTGTTATCAGCGAATATAGCTATACCCCACCATTAATCTCTGTTAATGTTGGTGACCTTGTTAAAATAACCATTAAAAATAACGATGGAATTACTCATGGTTTTTCTCTGCCAGTGTTTGGTGTGCAGGAATTTATAAAACCAGGAGAAACAAAAACAATTCAGTTTGAAGCAAATCAGCCAACTACGTCAGAAACATCTTGCAGTACAAGTCATGGAGAGAAATTGATTGTAGAAGTAATAGCATAATACATAAATAGTTAAAGATAAATAAAGAAGTATAAAAAATGAAACTAAAAAAAAGAATCAAATCGATGAATTCTGGATTGAAAGAAGTCTATAGCAAACCTTTTTATCTATTTTTGGCTGTTTTTATAGCTTTGATATTAATTTCACTTAATGTATTATTGTTTAACCGAGCTTTGTTTTTTAGTTTTCCTGAATGGAATATTGCATTACATGTGTTCATAGGAACATTTTCTGCGATGTCATACTTATCTATTGTAACATTATTACTGTCTTCTTTATTGGCAGGGATATTTATATCTCTTCTTGCATATCATGTAAAGACATTGAAAAAAATGAATTCTTCTATTTCTGGATCTGGTGGATTCTTATTAGTTATGCTTTCTCCTGCATGTCCATATTGCGGTATTGGATTAGTAAGTGTTATGGGGTTTGGAGGATTGTTTGCTGGTTTGCCATTAAATGGATCTGAAATAAGTATAGCTGGTATATTTTTATTGATTATTGCAATTGTTTCAATCTCAACTAAAATATCACAAAAGGTCTGCAAGTAATTCTTTTACTTTTTTATTTAATTCTTCTAAAGTAGAATCATTTACTATTGTTTTTGTTGCAATCTCTGCAACTTTATTCAATTGCTGAGCATTAGGATCGTCTGTGTTTTCTCTTGCTTCTTTTGTTTTTAATTCTTCAATTGTTTTTGGGTCATTTTCTCTGTTTCTTTCTATGATTCTTTTTAATCTAATTTTATCAGGAGATGTAACATTGATTAATATGAAATCTTTTTCTATTTTTAATAATTCAACTTCTGCAGGGGTTCGTATAGAAGTAAACACATAATCTCCTTCTTTTGCTTCCTCTAATGCTTTTTTAGCCAGTATATTTGGCCCATATTTTTCTCTTAATTTATTTCCTCCATTTATCAAATCATCTCTAGTTATTTCTTTTTCTTCTTTTTTTAATTCTTCTCTTAATATGTCAGAAAAAGATATATGATTGAATCTTGCTTTAATAAGTATGTTTGCAACTGTATCTTTTCCAGATGCATATGTTCCAGTAACTCCAAGAATCATAATTTAGAATAAATAAGAAAGGTTTATAAATTTTTATAACAAGATAATAATATAAACCAAATTTAATATGAAAGAAAAATCCCCATTAATTGCTCTGCCTTGGTGTTGTGTAGTGCCTGTAATCCTATCATTCCTGGGAGTAGGTAGTGCAACACTAGGAAGGTTTCTTATGAAATTCCTTCCTTTATTTATTATAACTTCTGTCACCTTAATAGGCTATGCAAACTATAATGTACATTTTGGTTCACATAAAGTAGCAAAAAGTGCAAAGGTATGGGTGGGTATAACTACAGTAATTTCAATTCTTCTGTGGATTTGGTCATTTAATAGGATGGGATTAATTTAATTTAAGCGTTCACAAAAAATTAATTATTTATAATAAAGAACATGGATTCGATTGCTAAACTATTGATGATTGCTGGTGTTGTATTTCTTGTATTTGGAGCTTTATGGCAGTTTGGTGGCAATATGTTTAATTTAGGAAAACTTCCAGGAGATATAATGATTAAGAAAGAAAACTTTACTTTTTATTTTCCAATAACAACTGCAATATTATTAAGTATTGTGTTGAGTTTATTATTTTGGGCATTTCAATTAATTAAGAGGTAACTATTTCTTTGCTCTTTCTAAACTATATTCATCAAACTTAGCTAAATTATCTTGAACACCACCTTTAATATGATGAAACTTTTCATTTCTGTACCTTGCATTTTGATTTGTGTAGTTAAAGACGTCATCAATTGTTTTTAGATCTTTAAACCAATTTGTTCTCCATAATACATAATCTGCAGTGCTTGCAGCAACAATTCCTCTTTGAGGTGTTAATCCATTGATAACAATCTTATAATCTCCAGCCCTATTTACCATATAAACAGGAAAAGGGATATCTGCATCTTGGATATGGGACCATTCTGCTGCTGTTTTTGTTCTTTCATGTCCAAGTTCTTCTTCTTCTAAAATAGCTCTTGGGTATGTTTGAAATCCTAATCTTACTTTATCTAATAATTCTCCGCTTACTTTATCATGAAAATCAATGATCATTGTTGTATTATGGAAATATTCAGTTGGCCATTTTGAAACTGTTGTATCTAATTCACAATTCACATCAGGAAATAGATAATATATCTCATCAGTGTGATATTGTTTACGTTGAATTGTTACAAATAGGGGCCTTTCCTTGCCCTTATGGGGATCATCATGCCTTCTTGCGAAATCAATGTATATTTTATCCCTTAATTTCCCCTTAAAATCCCCCTCTCCAATAGATTCTTTTAATACACTCAATGCTGTTATTACAGCATGAGTATTACATGAAACAATCTTTGCATTCCTTTTTTGGTATATATTTGGAGTTTTATGTGATGTTGAATTTGGTATACTTGCCCAATATAATCTTTCAATTAATTTATCATCCCCCCCACCATTAACAGCAAAAGGAATATCATGAGGGTCATAGATATCAAGATGATTTCTTATATCCATACTATTAGTACAATCTATAGCTAAAGCAACATCTTTGAAAGGCATATCATCTATTGTGCCGTCACATCTTCCAACATGTTGCTTTATATTATCAATTCTTTTTTCTAAATCACTTCCTCTGGCAGCATAAATTGGTATATCTCCAACTTCAGAATCTTTATATCTTTCAAGAAGTATCTTTAATTCCTTGGTTTTAATGTCATCTTTATCTGCATTATATTTGCACATAAAAACTGGTACACCCATGCTTAAAAGAACATCGGCACCTCTATTTCCAACAGTACCTGCGCCATTAATAAGAATTCTCTTACCTTCCCCCATATAATGTGGTAGTTATTGTGATTTTATAAGCTTTTATGTGATATAATAATTATTTAGAAGACTCTTTTTTCTGATTTAGATACTCTATAATATCATCACTTTCATACATCATTTTGTCATCATCAACTAAAAAAGGAACTTGAGCTTTTCCACCAAGTTTGAGGAGTCTTTCTTTGTTTTCTTCTTGATGTGCATCAACTAATTGTATGTCTTCCCCTTCTTTATAACCAATACTTTTCATTGCATCCCTTACTTTTAAACAAAAGGGACAGGTTTCATAGATAAATAACTCCATTTTAATTTCTAATATTTCTTAATTTAATAATTTTTCCTTCTTCATTAAGAAGATCCTTAAATATATACAATTGTTTGTTCTCTAAAAAACCAATACGAAAATTATTTCCATTTAAATTGAAGCAAGTTCTGTTTAAAACTCTGGATACACTCTCTCTTGTAAGGCTTACTAATTCAGCTATTTCTTCATACATGATTCTCTTTAAAACTCCATAATCAGAATAATGTCCCATTTGTAAATGGTGCCCATTGAAAGGCATTGAAACTTCCCTTTTTGATGAATCCCCATTCATAGTTTGCCCAAGATTTTGAACTAAAAAGTCAAAACTATATTTCACTTTATCTTCTGAGCTTAAATGATTATTTCTAATAGTTGAAATATAATCCATTTTTTTAAACTTTTGAGATATTAAATACTCAATATTATCTTTAATTTTTGGAATCTTCCTGATTAATTCATTCTTTACATCACATGGTATTCTCAATATTCTTCCACCATTAGGGGTTTCCCAATGACTTGGAAAGTCATCAGTAATGAATTCCTCTCCAAATATTTCATCTTCTGAAATTAAATCTTGATTCATAGAAATTGGACCATGTGATGAAGATAATTCTCTTCTCTCAAAATAAATTCCTGATACTACATAATACAAATTGTTTCTTTCATAAGAAGGAATCAAACAACCACCCCTTTTATGATTATAAACGTGTTCATCTTTTAATATACTCACTAATTTTCTTTTCTCTCTTGGTTTTAAAAACGTACCAAGCGGACCCTTCTTAATGAGATCTAATACTGGTAACTCTTTTCTTTCATGAATTGGATTGTTTTTTAGATATTCTTTTAACGCTTCTTCATTAATCTTTGATTCAGAATTAAGTTTTACAACAGCATATTTATGGAATTTTGCTAAGACTTCCGAATCTATTAACGTTTTTAGCTCTTGTTTCAAATTAGATCTCCCAACTATAAGTATGTTTATAATTTATATAATTAAAAGTATATAAACTTTTTCCTTATATACTACTCAAGAATTTCGATAAAACCTTCTTTGAAGAGAGATATCCAACATATCTCTTTCTGACATTAATCCTTTATACCCTGGAATCTTAACAAAAGATCCCCTTCCATCATAACCGTGTAGTGCCATTTGTAAAACACCTGTTGCAATGTCTTCAGAAGGTAGATTATATTTATTCATTATATTTAAAACTATATCGTTAATTTTATTTTTTATGTCTCTGTACTCATTAACAATATCTGGATAATCTATTTGCACTTGCCTTCCTAATTCTATCTGCTTTGATTGGACTTCTTTGAAAAGGTTATCGTTTGTGTTCATTTTATTTCTCTGGAAATGCTTCATAAAATTGCTTATGTTTTTTTAATGCTTGGTATAATGAATTATCTTTCCTTGATAGTTCTCCTCTTGTTAACTCTTGTCTTTTAAAGTGTTTATTAAAATAAGTTAAAGGAGATTTGCAACCTCTATACTTTTTATATATTGCTTTCTCTAATTGTCCATATCTCCTTAGTGATTGGTATAAAGAACTATCTTCTTTTTGAAGTTCTGCTCTTGTTAATCCTTTACTTTTATAATGTTCATTAAAAAAAGTCAATGCGTCTCCCTTAAATTGACGTCTCTCCATCTGTGGAACTGCTTCATCTATTTGATTATGTATACTTAATGCCTGATATAAACTATGATCTTGTTTAGAAAGGCTTGATCTTGTTAATTCTTTACCTTTAAAATGTTCATTAAAATAATCTAAAGGAGATTCAAATCCCCTATACTTTCTATTTCGTTCTAATCCTGATCTCTTTAAATTATAATGAACAGCAGATTGTTGCATTCCTAATTTGTTTGCTATATCTTTATTTAACAAGTATTGCTGATTTAATTCCACAACTTGTTCTAATCTGTTTGGATTCATTTTAATTTTCTCACCTTATAACTCAAAAGAAAGATTTGAAAGTTTCATTGGTTTTGGGCCTTCTTTATTTCTTAAGATAATCCTCCTTAAAACTTTCATATTCTTCTAAAGGACATTTAGCTATTCCCTTACAAAAGAGTTCATCACGTAAAGGCAAAAAGTAAGATGGTACATTTATCTGTTTTATCCTCAAGAATTCTGTCCTTGGTTTTATTCTTTTTTCTAAAGAGTAAGTTAATAAAACTGGATTACTTTGAAATTGTTTATTATCAAAACCTAGTTCATTTCTGAAGTATTCTACTTTTGGTTTTATGTTATCTTCTATTGAGCTACTTAATAAAGTTGGAAATCTTTGAAATTGTTTATTCTCAAAACCTAGTTCATTCTTGAAGTATTCTACTGTTGGTTTTATGTTGTCTTCTATTGAGTAACTGAATAACTTTGAACAATTTTGTAATTGTTTATTCTCAAAACCTAGTTCATTCTTGAAGTATTCTACTGTTGGTTTTATGTT
>JAHWIG010000020.1 GCA_019322735.1 Candidatus Woesearchaeota archaeon
AAGTCATATAAATCCCTTTATGTAATTCCCCAGAAAAAAAGGCTGGAATAGAAAAACATTAGGGGGGCAATTAGAAAATGAAATAATCGTTTTATCATAGTTATTCTCTGCTATAAGTTCCCATCAATACTGCCTTACCAACTATATGACCATTCATGGCTTCAATTAATTCTTCTTTAGTTACCCCTTCTTCTAAATTTAATTCAGTATCAAGAGCATATGCCTTAAAGAAATATCTATGCTCACCAGAAGGAGGACAGGGCCCACCATAACCAGTTCTTCCCCAGCTGTTTCTTCCGCCCATGCTTTTTGGGGTTTCTCCTTCATTTATATTTTGTATTGAAGAAAACATATTAAAAATAATCCAATGATCCCATATTCCCATTGGGGCATCAGGATCGTCCATAATTAAAGCAAATGACTTTGTATTTTCTGGAATATCACTAAATGCTAATGGAGGAGAAATATCTTGTCCATCACAAGTATATTTAGAAGGAATAGGCTTTCCATGATTAAATGCTGAACTTATAAGTTTCATATTAATATCCTGAATTAATTCATTTTCTTCTGCTGTTTGTTGAACAGTACATCCAATGATAAATAATATCAAAAAAATAGATAAAATAAACCTCATATGAAAGATAAAGAAATCATATTATAAAAAAGTTGTGAAAAAGAAAAAAAAAAGAAAAAAACTTGGAAAATTTATTTATTTCCCATGATTCTATACATACCACAATCACATTTTGAGCAATTACCTTTCATTGCTTTTCTACCATTCTTCATGGTAACTTCTGTAGCATTTGACATCTCTCTTTTTGCTTTACATTTAACACAATATCCTTCTGTCATTTTTGATAACCTCCACTATCTTTAAAAAAATTAGTATTTATAGCATAAATCGTACTTGTCTTTATAAAGTTTTTGGGTTTTTGTGCTTAAAATCAACAAAAAAGTTATATTTTTAGAAAAACTTAAAAGGGATTAATAACTAATAACCTTAAAATGAGCTTAGAATTTACAATTGAGAGTGCAATTAATACAGTCAAAAAAACTTGGCCAAAAGGAATCTCTGGCGGAAGATTAAAAGAAGAAAATCCAGAACTATATGAAAGAGTAATTCTAGAGGGAAATAAAGGAGAATTGCAATATGCCAGATCAGGACTTAAATGGAGTGTATTAAAGAATAAATATGATTCTGCATTAGAAGCAATAAATGATCTTTATCCTGAATTATCAAGGGGACAATTAGTTAAAAAAAATCAATCTCTATATATGAAAGTAAAACGAGAAGGGAATCTACATAAGATCCCTTTTGCATATAAGGCCTGGGAAAAAAGAGAATAAGACTAAGTGAGAGATTAACATGGACCATGTCAGATGTAAAAGAATAGAGAAAAAAATCTCAAAAATATTAGAACGCTTAACTAATAATCTTGAAGGATTAATTGATGGAGCAAACCTATTTGATGCAGATTCAATAAATAAGATTTGCGAGTTAGATCGGACTGCATCTAATTCCCTTAAACAAATTGACAATTACATGAAAGGTGTTTCTAAAAATTCTAAATTTTATGGTATTTTTAATTCATTATACAGGGAAATTAATCATATTCAGAAAAGAATAGATATAAACTATCAAGATATCATAAAAAGGAATGAAAATGGTATGCCTGAAGAAAGAACCTATGCAGAAAAAATTTAATCATAACCTATTGTTATATAACCTAAATATCCTTCACAATATATTTCTGTATCATTAAAGACATCATTTATTGTATCTCTTATTTCTGAATCATTAGAAAAATCATATGCCGCGAATAAAGAGATACATACACTATTTATATAATCTCTTCTCGAAGATGTATCTAACCCATCATACTCCTTAATCAAATCAGTTAATGAATAATCTTCTGGTTTCATTTTTATGCCTTTACAGAAATACCCCTTCTACTAATCTTTAATTCATAAATTTTGTTTATGTTATCTAATCTTACCAACTTCTCATTCAAGAATTGTATTTTCTGTCTCCAATAATTCTCTGCTTTTAATCTTCCTTCTATTTCACATTGTTCTACTTTTTCTTCATATTCTGGATTTAATCTGGATGCATAATTTACAGCAAGCATATAATCTCGTCTAGACTTATGTGACTCCTGATATATCTCATGCGAAAGCAGTTCTTCTAAATCTTCTTTATCTGGAAATTCCATATCAACACCTATTCTAGCAGATTTTTAGATTGCAGCAATGATACGGGTCTTCTATCTTCATAACCGTTGTATATCTCATGCCAATATCTGATTGTTGGTTCAGAAACCTTCCAACATAGCAATATTTCTCTGCCTTCATGAAATGAATAGAAATCAAAAAGTTCTTGATCTAGATCCTTAACATAGCATCCAAAGCGATGTGTTTTCTCCAACAATAAATAAAATTCAAGAGAAAGCTTGTGAAATCTCTTATTTATCAAAATATCTTGTGCTGTTGTCTTGAACTCATCTTCATATTCAATCTCAATAGAATCAAGAACATCAAGAGATTTATGCAGTTTGATTAATTTTGCAACCCTGGATCTTATAATTGGAATAATTTCTCTCGCCTTCTCCAAGGTGAAGTAAATCTTCTGCATATTACATCGTAAGATGATAAAATATATAAATCTTTCGAACTATAAATATAAAAGGATGCGCCGACCGGGATTCGAACCCGGATCTCAGCCTTGGCAAGGCTAAATTCTGCCATTAAACCATCGGCGCAAATGGGCCTGCCCGGACTCGAACCGGGGATCTTCGCCAAGTCAAGGCGACATCATAGCCACTAGACCACAGGCCCTAATTATAAACTTACTCTTAATATTCTTGAACTATTGCTTTAAAAAAGTTTTGTTTGCTGAAAAGGTTTCATAATAATTGAAAAATAATGCGTTTTTCTAAAATAAGACATATAAATAAAGAATAATCAGATATAGCATGTCTCAAGAAGATAATCTAGTAAATAAAATAAAAGAATATCTAAGGATATCAGATAATTATAATCTTGGACTTAAAGATATATCTCAAAATTATCAAATAAGTATAATAGATAAAACATTAGAACTTCCATATATAATTGATGCCGATATGCTTTTCACCATAAAATCTTATGTAAAAAGGAATACAAAAGAGGATAATAAATATAATAAAGCAAAAGCAATATATGATTGGATATATAATAATATACTCTATGGAACATCAAAAAGAACAAATGGTTATAGGACTTCAAAAGAAGTAAATGACCTAAAAGAAGGTGTTTGCGGAGAGATGGCATTTCTCTATGTTACCTTTGCTAGAAGTATTGGATTAATATCGAACTATGTAAGTGTTACAATTGATAAAAATAACGAAAAGGTTTGCCATGCATGCGCCAATGTTGAAGTAGAACAAGGAATTATATTAGTAGATTCTGCATATGGTTCTTTTAATATAAATCATAAAGAATACAGAATAAAAACAGATCAAGAGATGTTTAACACATTAAAGTCATGGAGAAACAAATAATTCTTTCAATAATGTTGAAAATCTTTCTGTTTTCTCCTAATAAACATTATTAAAGACAAAATAAAATATCTTATCATGGAGCTTATAAAAAAAGTACTTATCTTAGGGATTGCTACTGCAATATACACCGCAGGAGCAATTAACGGAAAAAAGGTAGAGAAGATATATAACAGAATAAGATACAACAGACCAATTATAGTTAATGCAAGGTATAAAGATATTGGAGATAGCACAAGAACTTACCTAAAGATGAATAGGATTGAAAAAGAATTAAAGAAAACTAAGAATGGTTATACTTGGGGCTCTGCAGAATATATTGCAAATGCAATCCCTAATGAATACCGCATAGATTTAGTAAAAAATACATTAAATAATATCAAAAAGAATAAACAAGAATCTCTGTTTGATATAACAGAACAAAGTTATAATAAATTATGCGAAGAATATAAGATAAGTTTTCTTAAAGACAAAGTTTCAGAAGAAATAAATAAAACTTTAAATGAATTATTTGAATGATTAATCTATAGCTACAGATTTTAAATAAGAATTATCTTCTGGAACCCAACTTGCACCAGAAATATAATTATTTCCTTGAAGGCTTGATTCAATTATTGCTGCAGTATTTAGATTGTCAAGTTTATCCCTCAATACTTTATTTCTACTTTTAAACAATTCTGGTTCTTTTCCTTTATACTCCCATTCAGCAATATTTGATAGATAAACTAATGCGTTCTTTGCATTCTCACCATCAATTAAGGTATTAATAAAATGAGCTCCTTCTCCATAATAATCATCTGTAAAACTTTTTATCTTCTCTTCTTTGTTTAATCTTTTAATTTTATCAAATTTTCCCTGATCATTAAGCCATAATTTATCAAACTCTTTGGGATATTTATTTTCAAGTAAATTCATATAAACAGATAACTTTTTATGTGCTTTTTTATTTCTTTCACCTAATTTAGCTAAATATTCTTGAGGCGTATCAGTTTCTTGAGCTAAATTAAGTCTTTGAGAAAGATAATCTAAAGCCTGTGGATTTTTATCAAATAAAAATCCTTTACTTGCATTAGAAACAAGCAAATAACCTAATGATAAGTCAACACCCCCAATAACACCAAAAAAAACAGTATCTTCCAAATCAGAATACTTTTTCTCAACTTCATCCATTATATTACTAAATCTAGTCTCATTTGGAGCTAAGTAAAGATTTAGTTTTTGTAATTGTGATTTTGTTTCTGTATCATTCATTTTATTTTTTATATAATTTATTAGACGATTCAGGCACCTTATAAAGATATGATTCTTCTTTGTAAAACCGTATATTTTTTGGTATCTAAATCATAAAAACCAGCTATTTTATCTTTTAGTATAAGTATTATTTGTAAATCCATGTAACCCACCGAATTTAGATTCTTAATATTTTTTGGGTTGATAATTTAATATTATCTTTAAATCCCTGCAACTATTCGGTTCTTTTATATTATAATTTACAAGTTTATTCTTTTCATAAAAACACTTTATTTTTTCTTCGAGTATTACTATAGGGCTGGTTCCTGCCATACTATTAGATTTAGAGAATCTTTCCCATGCCAAATTTAACATGGAATGGTATGCCTGAATATTATCCTTAGTTACAGGATCATAACCAAATAAATCCCCTTCAATACCACTTGTCATCCTTTCAAGAGTTTCTTTTTGATTTCTATAACTTTTATCACTATAAAGATTTATTTTCTCATCTATCATCTTTAACTTTGTTATCTCTCTCTCTTTCAATGCTTCACTAATAAGATTTATTTTCCCATCTGTCATCTTATCCATTTTTATCTCCTTCAAGTTTATATTTATTTTAATTGTAACTTTCCCCTATCAAAATTATAGTGATTATACTTTATAAATCTTTTGTTTATTTAACCACTAATAAGTGACAATATGTTAATAGAAATAAACGGCACCAATATCTTTATAGGTATTAACAGAAAACTTTAATTTATCCTTATTATTTGCATAAATAGTGAATAATGGCAGTCCTTTTTTCACTTTAGAATTCTTCTTAACTCTTAAATAGACTCCAGCTTCCTTATCATGCGGAGCACCAGCTCCCCTAGCTATTCTGCTTATTAATTTATTATCAATATGCTTTATCTTACCAGATTTAGTTGATCTGACAACATATTTAAACCGAGCTAATTTAATCTTAGAAGGATCAATTTCCTTTCCCTTTTGAGCCTTAACAATCTCCATAAACTTCTTATAAGCTTTACCAGATTCAATAATCTTCAAAGCCATTGCATTTCCTTTCCCTTTTTTAGCTTTCTTTCCCATCTCAAGCATCAATCCAGCTAACTCAACAGATTTTTTCTTTAAATCGGAAGGGGCGCATTCATGATTCCTTAACACATACAACACATCTCTTGCTTCCAAAACAGGCCCAAGACCATTTCCAATGGGCTCAGATCCGTCTGTAAGAACAACTTTCATATACATTCCAAGTTTTCTTCCAATAACTTCAAAATTCTTCTTCAAATTTATTGCCCTTCCTCTAGATTCTATCTTAGCTCCTTTTCCAACAGGAATATCTACAAGAACATGAGTAGCAGAAACAGATGCTTTTTTAGCTAATATACTTGCCAATAACTGGCTTCTAGCATCTAAATTAAGCGGATGCTCAACCCTGATTACCTTATCATCTGCTGGGGCTAAATTAAGTGAACCCCCCCACACCATACATGCATTAGTCTTTGTAACTATTCTTTTTATTTGTTTTAGAGAAAAAGAAACAGGAGCAATAACTTCCATAGTATCAGCAGTCCCAGCAGGACTTGTTATTGACCTGGAACTTGTCTTTGGAATGACTAATCCAGCAGCAGCAATGATTGGAACAACAATCAATGTTGTCCTGTTTCCTGCAACACCGCCAATACAGTGCTTATCAATTATAATCTTCTTTCTTAAATGCAATATGTCCCCTGTCCTAATCATTGCCTTAGTTAAAAAAGCAGTTTCTTTTGCATCAGTAATCTGTGTATAGAATGCTGAAACAAAATAAGCTAATTCAGCATCACTCAATCTATTTTTTACAATATCATCAATTATTTGATTGATCTCTTTTTCATTTAATCTCTCGCCATCTAATTTCTTTCGTATAAAAGCAATGGATTTTGGTTTTTCAACAAGATGTAAAGAAAGTGTTTGTTTATTTTTTGCATTTAATTCATCAAGTAATTCCTCAAAAAGTCCAATCTTTCCAGGAGGAACAGCTTTCTTAGATTCAGCAATATCAATAATAGCAACAGACTTTCTTCTGCCTAATGTTAACATTACTCTGTCTCCAGAATGAATATCAAGATATTTAGCATCTTTACTGTTCAAAATAGCAACTAATGGGCCACCAGTTGCAATATCCATATCTTTTACAATAAACTTCATACTACCTCTTTTTTAAACTGCAGATTCATACATATCTAAATAAATCATAAGCAAAGCCAGAATAACAGGTCCAACAACAATACCAATAAATCCAAGCATATATATTCCGCCAGCAACACCTAATAAAACCAAGGTTGGATGCAATATAGATCTATCGCCAATTATCTTTGGCCTTATTACATTATCAATACTTGAAATAATAATTGCTCCATATATAAACAATCCAATTCCTTTCCATATAAGCACAGGATTAGGCAAAAATAGCCCATTAATTATCAAAAATAATCCTGCTGGAGCCCAAATTATGCTTGAGCCAACAAAAGGTATCAGTGCAGCAAATGCCATAATAAAACCCCACATTATTGGGGAACTGATTCCAAAAAGATAAAATCCTAATGCCCCCAACATTCCTTGAATAAAAGCGATTATTATAGTACCAAAGACAACAGCATATACAAGATTGCTTATGTCATTCACTGCCTTTTTCTTATTCTTAGCCCTAATAAACAATATATTAGAAAATCTTTTGCCAAAAGATTTCCCATCTCTCAACAAAAAGAATGTCAAAAAGATAAAGATAAAGATATTCAATATCTTATTTGCCATTCCTAAAATAAAACCAGAAACCTTAGAAATAACAAAAGAGCTTATCTTCTCAACATTTTCCTTTATGTAAGTCTTAAAATCCATTCCTAAAACATCTCTTTCAAATTTATTAATCAATTTGCATACGGCCCCAGTTTCACATATCTCAAAATCTCCGCTAAGGGCCTGTTTAGTTGTCAAATATGCAACATATGATTCTTGAACAATTGCCTTGACAAGAAATGAGCCTGGAATAACTATAATAAGCAGAATCAATATCAAAGTTATTAAGGATGATATGCTGTCCTTTTTTACTTTCTTATTTATCCAGTTATTAACAGGATAAAAAATATAGGAAAAAACAAATGCAGCCAATATAGCAGCAATAAATGGTTTTATGATTAAAAATGCTAACACTAATATAATAAGAAATACGAGGCTTGGTGAATATGTCCTAGCTATTTTAATTTTGCTTACCTCTTTAATAATAACTTCTTTTTGTATTTAAAGCTTTGTAAATGATGGGCCCACCCGGATTCGAACCGGGGACCTCCGCCTTGTAAAGGCGACGTCATAACCGCTAGACTATGGGCCCATTAGAAGAAAACAGAATAAAAATAGTTTATAAATCTTGTGCTTGATGATGAAATAGCCACTATTTATGCACTAGTGGGGAGAAAAGATAAGTATTTAGCAAAGCAAAATACTTACCCCTTAACACAAATAAGGGGTTTAACCTGCACAACCTTTTTAGCAACACCGCTGTTATGCATTACATCAACAACTTCAGTGACATCCTTATATGCGCCAGGAGCCTCTTCAGCGACTCCAGAAGGGCTTCTGCTCTTGATTATAATGCCCTTTTTTTGGATAATTCCTTGATTAAATCAACACCATTCCATTTTCTCTTAGCTTGATGCCTTGACATGAATCTACCTGCACCATGTATTGCAGTACCAAATGTTTCTTTCAT
>JAHWIG010000021.1 GCA_019322735.1 Candidatus Woesearchaeota archaeon
ATCATCCTTTCTTTTACTTTAATCCCTGGTTTTTCTATTCCAGCCTTTTTTCTGGGGAATTACATAAAGGGATTTATATGACTTCTTGGGTTGCTGGAAGTCAGAGGGGAACAAAATTACTTGAGGAAGTAAAAGAGAATAATTTAGACGCAGTAGTTATAGATATGAAAGATGCTACTGGGTATGTTGTTTATGATTCTAATGTTGACTTAGTTGAGAAAATTGGCTCTGAAGATATAAGGATAAAAGATAAGAAATTAGAAGATATCTTAGATTATTGTGAACTTAATGGAATCCATACAATTGCCAGGATTGTTGTTGCTAAGGATCCTGTTTTGTCTAGATATAATAATCATAAATTTGCTATATTAGATAAATCAACAAATAAACCTTCTGAATGGGTTGATCTTTTTTCTTTTGAAGTTCAGGATTATAATATAGATATCGCAACAGAACTTGTTGAAAAAGGTTTTGATGAAATTAATTTTGATTATACCAGGTTTCCTGATAATGGGGAAGTAAAGAAGCCTTATTACCCTTTTAGATATAGATTTAGTAATGGAAATAACACAAAGCTTTACCAAGCTGTTGAATTGTTCCTTAAAAAAGCCAGGGCAGTTATTGATGCAGAGATATCAATAGATGTTTATGCATATACCTTGTGGGGGGATAAGGAAAGGCATATGAATGAGAGATTTAACAATATTGGCCAGGTTATTGAGGTAATGCTAGATAATGTTGATTATATTTATCCTATGGTGTATCCTTCTCATTTCTCCAAGAGCGACAGAATGAAGATAGATGCAAGGTATGATGGAACAGAGGAGCATGATGTTGTCTATGAGGCATGCAAAAATGGGCTTAGGAGAGTTAAAGGTAGCAAAACAAAGATAGTTCCATGGGTTCAGGGTTTTTGGTGTGATGATGAGTATATTATGAATGAGTTAAAGGCGGTAAATGATTCTGGTATTGATGGTTTTTTTATATGGAATTCAAAAAATAAATATGAAGAATCTTGGAAGGCTTTACAAAAATTAAAATTTGATGATTGATTATGTTCTTCTGAGAATACAAATATTTATATAATCTTTAAGATTATTTTTTATTGTTTTTCTAGCAAAAACGTTCTTAATATGACACGAATACAAAGCCCAAGTTCAATAAACACTTATAATCAGTGCCCTAGAAAGTATTATTATCATTATATTGAGAAATTAGAGACTAAACCAAGTATTCATTTAATCAGGGGAAATATAATGCATTCTGTTCTTGAAGATTTTTTTAAAGTGGATTCTAAAAATTTATCAAAAGACCATTATGATTTTGAACTTAGGACAATTGCACATGAATTACTAAGGAAGTGGTGGAATGAAAAGAAAGGGAAGCTTGATAGTCTTGAATTAGGAAATGCAAAATTAGAATTTTATCTTAGAGAATCAAGAAATATGCTTGATAATTGGTTGAATTTATTTCTTGATAAATTAAAGAAAGAAGGCGGTCTTGTTGGATTTAAAAAATTAACACCTGAAACAGAAGTTTATTTTGAATCTACTGAACATATGGTGAGGGGTTATGTAGATGCAATACATATTATTGATGGCAAGATTAACATAATAGATTATAAAACTTCTAAGAGTGATGAGTTAAGGGATGAGTATAAATTACAATTAGCAATATATGCATTAATGTATCATGAAAAACATGGAAAGATGCCTCATAAGGTTGGAGTGGATTTTTTAAGGCATGGAGAGAAGTTTATAGATGTTAATCAAGCATTATTGGATTTAGCTAAGAAAGAAACAGCATTAATACAAGAGAATACCAAAAGTATTGAGAAAGAGGATTATAAGTTAAATCCTTCTAGATTATGTAATTGGTGTGATTTCTATGGCCTTTGTTTTAATAATGATAAAGTATATAAATGATGAATTGATAAATAGTTTCATGAGGGAACTAAGATAAAAAAATGAAAAACGGCAGGTACTTATTCACAAGCGAAAGTGTTACAGAGGGGCATCCAGATAAGGTGTGTGATCAGATTTCTGATGCTTTCTTGGATGAATGTTTAAGGCAGGATAAAGACAGCAGGACTGCTGTAGAGTGCTTAACAACTACTGGGTTGATTGTTATTGCTGGAGAAGTTACTACAAAGGGATATGTTGATGCCCAGAAGATTGTTAGAAAGGTGTTAAAAGATATTGGTTATGATAGGTCTGAATCAGGATTCTGTTATAAGGATGTTGGAGTTTTAAGCAGCATACATGAACAAAGCCCAGATATAAGCCAGGGAGTTACTAAAGGTGAGGGGGATCATAAGGAACAGGGTGCTGGTGACCAAGGAATGATGTTTGGTTATGCAACTAATGAAACTAAGGAATTAATGCCTTTACCAATTATTTTAGCACATAAATTAACTAAGAAACTTACAGAAGTCAGGAAAAAGGGAGTTCTTACTTATCTGAGGCCAGATGGAAAAAGTCAGGTAACTGTTGAATATTATAATGGAACTCCAAAAGGGGTTGTAGCAGTTGTTATTGCTGCACATCATGATAAGAATGTGAGAATATCTAAATTGAGGAAGGATATTAAGAAATATGTAATTGAGCCAATATGTGGGAAATATATTGATAAAAATACAAAGTATCATATAAATGCTACTGGGAAATTTGTTTTTGGCGGACCTCCAGCAGATACAGGGGTAACAGGAAGAAAGATTATTGCAGATACTTATGGTGGCCATGGAAGCCATGGAGGGGGTGCTTTTAGCGGAAAGGATCCAAGCAAGGTTGATAGGAGTGCAAGCTATGCTGCAAGGTATATAGCTAAGAATGTTGTTGCTGCAGGATTAGCATCCAGATGTGAAGTGCAAATAGCTTATTCAATTGGTGTTGCACAACCTGTATCTCTTTTAGTTCATACATTTGATACCAATAGGATTCCTGAGAAGAAAATTGTTGATCTAGTTGTAAAACATTTTCCATTAAAGCCAGCAGATATAATAAAAGAGCTTGATCTAAAAAGGCCAATATATAAGAAGACTGCTGTTTATGGGCATTTTGGAAGAAATGATCCTGATTTTACATGGGAGAGAACAGATAAAGCAGCAATTTTAAGAAAATACGCTGGAAAATTAGAAAAACCAGGGATTAAAGTAAAAGAAAGGATGATGGATGAATAGTTTTTTAAAAGAATTTTCCAATTAGTTCAGTTTCTTCTTTCTGTTTATATGTTTCTACATTATTAAAGAAATCTTCTAAGTATTCTTTTGTTTTTCTTCCTTGTTTTATTCCCATACATTCAGCCATAGTCTTAACTAACTGATTTGTATCAGATTTTGTTGATGATAATGCAGTTCTGAATTGTAATGGTTCTAATACTGCTTTCATTGTTGAAATGTTTGGATCATTGTTAAAACAATCTGATGAACAGTATATGAATCCTTGAGAGGATCCACGGTAATTATCATGACTATTGTATATGCTTATATGTTTTGCAGGATTTTCATCTAAAGAGCATGGTTTTTGTGAGACAAAATTATTGACAATATCTTCAACAAAATCAAATCTTTCTTTTACAGAACGACTTGATATAACTGTATGTGCCCAAGTGAAATAGTCGTAATTTTTTAAGACAATCTGCTCTATTGAATCTCCAATATATTTCCCAAAAGGCATTATCTCCACCATAATGGTTGTATGTTTTATTTTTTTATAAACTTTATCCAAAATCTTTAAATAAGGAATTTATTTTATTTTGAATTATGGCTAAAATTCATAAAAAGATAGTAAATGAGATAGTTGAAGAACAAAAGAAGAATTCATATGTAATTGCAATAAACTTATTTGGGAGTGTTGCAGATGGGAAGGAAAGACCAGATTCTGATGTTGATATTGAGATAATTATTGATAAAGGAAAAGAATGGACCTGGATTAAAAAGAACAAATATGGAATACATATAGATTTTGTAATGTGTTCAAAGAATCATTTATTCCACCAAATTAAGAATTATCCATATCTTTGTTATGGTTATTTAGATGAAAAAGTAATTTATGATCCAAAAGGATTTATGAAGGAAGTAAAGAAAAAAATTGGAGATTACATGAATGAACATCCAGAAGTTGTAAGATTTTGGGAGGATAAATTAAAAATTATGAAAAAAAATAAAGCTAAAGGACAAGATCCAAAGCATGCGATTAAATCTTTTAATGATGCAGAGATTTTATTTTCTGATGAACATAAAGTTACAAGAGATTGGTTTAGAGAATAAATATAAATTTAATCTTTCAAATAAACCTTAGTTATAACAACATCTTCTGTTGGCCAGTCCTGCATTCCGAACTTAGTTCCTGTACTTACTGCTTTTATTGTATTAACAATTTCCATTCCTGAAACAACCTTTCCAAATACTGCATATCCATCATTTCCAGGGGCATAATTAAGAAGATTATTATCTTTTACATTTATAAAGAATTGCGATGTTGCACTGTCTGGAATGTTTGTCCTTGCCATAGCTATTGTTCCTTCATCATTCTTTAAACCATTATTTGATTCAAGCTTTATTGGATTATCTACTGATTTTTGTTCTCCATCTGCAGTAAATCCACCACCCTGTATCATGAAATTACTTATAACTCTATGAAAAACAGTTCCGTCATAATGCTTTTTATCCACATAATTTAGAAAGTTTTTAACAGTTATTGGTGCTTTTTCTTGATTTAATTCTATTTCAATATTTCCTTTACTTGTTTCTAAAATTACAATTGTCATTTTATTTCCCCCATTATTAAACATAAAGATTAATGCAAAAACTATTATCAGTGTTGCAATTATCTTTTTTGTGTGTTTTTTTATATGTAACTTGATTTGTTTTTTCATTCTCTTAAAATCCTAATAAAATCATTAAAGCCATCAAGGCCATGATTATGTCTTCTACAAGTGTGAAACTTGTTAATGGCACTTTTACCTTTGCGCCAAGACATGCACATTTAATTTTATTCTTACTTAATAAATTTTTCCCAATACCTATAGCGCCAACACCCATAACTAATACTGTTATTATTGCAGCATATATAATCTGGAAAGTGAATAAGTACATTAATCCAAGAGATAATTCAATAAATGGGTAAACATGGGCATATGCCTTGCTCTTTGCTGCAATCATGTCATATTGGACAAACATATTTGCAAACCCTTTAATATCTATCAGCTTTAATACAGATAAGAGTAAGAATACAATACCCATAAATGGCAGCATATATCCAATGTAATATACAATGATGGCAATTAATACTAGTGCTGCAGATAATAATATTTCTGTTAGATGTTTGTTGCTACTAAATTTATCCTTACATCCTTGACTGCAGAAATAATACTTCTTTCCTTTTTTTGATATAACTAAAGATTTTGTTTCTGCTTTTTTTGGATCAACATCCATACCACAGATTGGGTCTTTTTCATTCATTGATGAAAGAATCATTAACAATAATATAAATCTTTTGTTTAAAAGGGTTTTTCTCCCCCAATACAGAAGGTGCAGAGGTTCTTTGATTTTATTCCAAGGCTTTTATATGCTTTTAGCATGCCTTCAGAAGAGATATATGTTACTGGCATACCAATCTTTTCACTTATCTCCTCAATACTTCTATTTCTAGCGATAAAATCATCAGTTGGTGGCATATCTACACCGTATTCACAACCTCTTGGTATATTATCATTAGGAATAATACCAATTGGCGGAGTAAAATTAACTAAGTATGCTTTCTTTACCTTTGCTTCATCATATAATAGATTTCTTGTATGTTTTGAATTATTTCCCCTTACTGTGCTGTCATCAATTACAATTACTGTTTTTCCTTTTAACTCATCTTTCATGTGGGGCAATATATACATATTATTTTTTATTGATTTCTCTCTGTCATCAACAGTAGATCCAAGGAAGGATCTTTCGCTGTGTATTTTAAAGAAGATGGGAATAAAGGGTAAATTTGTTTTTTTTGCATAGCTCCTTGCTGCAACTTCTGGGCATCTAGGAATATAAGTTACAAGATCTGCTTTTGGATGAAATTCTTTTGCTAAAACTTCTCCAAGAGTTTCCCTTAATTTTCTAACACTTGTTTTATTTATAATAGAATCAAAATTGCCAATATAATTCCATTCAAAGAAACAATGTTTTATATTTGGTTGTATAACCTGTTCTTTTCTATAATCTCCCTTTGGTGTTAGATAGTAAACAGATCCAGGATCCAGGTCTTCTATAAGTTCTCCGCCATTATTTCTAAATGCAATCTCTTCTGATGCAACTCCATATTTTCCGTCTTTCCAGCCAAGAACTCCTGGTTTTATACCTGTTCTATCTCGTAGAACAATTATGTCTTTTCTTCTTTTATCTGCAATAGCAATAGTATAGGCACCAGGGATATTCCTTAATAGATAATACTCCCCTTTTTCTTTGAATAAATGCAATAATGCCTCTGTATCACACCCTGTTGTTAGTAAGTTCATATCAACTTCTTTTAAGTATTCAGGATTTACTTGGCCATTATGCACAATTGCCATATCGCAATCAAGAATTATCTCTAGATCCCCTTTTTTTTCTGATCTGCCACCAATAACATTTGGATGAGCATCTTCCAGGATTTTGTCTTTTCTCCCCCTTGTTGCATATCTAACATGCGCCATAAATGTATGATATTTTGGACTTGGGAATATTTTATGAAGGTCAGTGATATCAAATCTATCTACTGGACCTTTCCATTTTATAACATCTATTCTTTCTTCACCAATAGCAGCTATACCTGTCGCTTCTCTTCCTCTGTGCTGCAGTGATTTTATTAATGAGTATGTATCATGCAATGTGTGTGCAACAGCTAACCCACAATTATGGCTTATATCAGACATTTAATTCCCCCAAGAAACAGAGAGAATATGTTCTATTTATTATTTGTGTTTTTGCTTATAAATAGAAATATTTAAAAGTATTACATATTTGTGTTATTTTATTGTTAAAAAGAGGTAATCATATGGCAAAAGTAAAAGTGTATTCAACACCAACCTGTCCTTGGTGTACTAAGGCAAAGGAATTCTTAACTAAAAATAATGTAAAATTTGAAAATATTAATGTTGCAGAAGATGAGAAAGCAAGAAATGACATAATTGAGAAGTCAGGACAGATGGGTGTTCCAGTTATTGAGATAGATAAGGAGATTATTGTTGGCTTTGATGAGCAAAAGATACGGAAGGCACTTAAATTATAAAAAAAGAGAAATGGTTAAATTATATGACACCATAATCATAGGGGCAGGTATTGCTGGACTGACTGCTGCTATTTATGCTTCTAGAGAAAGAAGGAAATTTGAAGTATTATCTGCTGATTTTGGAGGGCAGTTCTTAGAGAGCGGAGAAGTATATAATTATCCAGGCATTGTTGAGACTACTGGAGTAGAATTTAGCTCAATTATGGAAGAACAGATGAAGTTTAATAATATTAAGGTAAAAGAAGGCAGAGTAAAGAGGATTGAAAAAAAAGGAAATGATTTTAAGGTTATCACTAATAAAAAAAACTATGACACAAGAACAGTTATTATTGCAACAGGAGCAAGACCCAGATATTTAGGTATTCCTGGAGAAACAGATTTCTCCAATAAGGGATTAACTTATTGTGCAATCTGTGATGGACCTTTATTTCAGGGGATGGATGTTGCAGTTATTGGGGGTGGAGATTCTGCTTTAGAGGCAGTCCATTTCATGGAGAATATTGTTTCTAAAATATATCTGATGGTATTAGGAGAAAAATTGGTTGCTCATGAATATCTGAAGGAATATGTCCTAAATAATAAAAAGGTAAAGATTATATATAATGCTAAGACAAATCAAATATTAGGAAATAAGTTTTTAACTGGGATTAGATATGAGCAGAAAGGAAAACTGAAAGAATTAAAGGTGAAAGGCGTTATTGTTGAGATTGGAAGGGTTCCAAATACTGAATTTGCAAAAGATATTGTAAAATTAGATAAACATAATCATGTTGAGATTGATTGTTACGGAAATACAAGTGTTCCTGGGATTTTTGCAGCAGGAGACTGCGCATCTGGACATGAATATCAGTTTGTTATTGCTGGAGGCCAGGGGTGTATGGCATTGATTAAGGCAATGAGGTATTTGGCTAGACAAAAGGGTGGTTAGGATAATTTTATATAAGAGTTATGATTCTTTTTGGTATGGATTATAAATATCATAAATATAGAAGAATTCGTCATTGGGTTGTTGCCCCTTTCTTATGGGTGAACATAATTCCTTTATTATTATTGGATTTATTTCTTGAAATTTATCATAGGATAGCATTTAGAATATATCTTTTACCTTTTTATTATTTAGGACATATTCCTTCACAAATGTTCAAAGAAAAGAATTGGATAACTGTTTCAATCCGACTTGCAGATGCAAAGACCTGAAGATAGTTAGAGAAATTATTCTACGCTGCACTAATTGCCATT
>JAHWIG010000022.1 GCA_019322735.1 Candidatus Woesearchaeota archaeon
ATAAAATGTGAAGACGCTGATGTAGGGGATACTGGTTTTGTTAATGAAGGTGAATACTTAGCTGTTGATAATGATATGATTAGTGACATGGATTCCTACCCTGAGTTTGATTATAATACTATTTGTACATCCCATGTAACAAACATGCAGGGTATGTTTAATGGTGCAGCTAATTTCAACCAAGACATTGGTGATTGGGATGTTAGTAGTGTAACAAATATGTATGGGATGTTTAATCATGCAAGTTATTTCAACAAAGACATTGGTGATTGGGATGTTAGTAGTGTAACAGATATGAAGCGGATGTTTTATGGTGCAGGTTCTTTCAACAAAGACATTGGTGATTGGAATACTAGTAGTGTAACAAATATGAGTTGGATGTTTTATCTTGCAGCTGCTTTCAACCAAAACATCGGTTCTTGGGATACCAGCAGTGTAACAGATATGGAGGGGATGTTTTATTATGCAAGTTATTTCAACAATGACATTAGTGGTTGGGATACTAGTAGTGTAACAAACATGCATCAGATGTTTAGGAATACATATTCTTTCAACAAAGACATTGGTGATTGGGATACTAGGAGTGTAACAAACATGAATGAGATGTTTAAGCATACAAATTCTTTCAACAAAGACATTGGTGATTGGAATACTAGTAGTGTAAGACATATGTATGGGATGTTTTTTGATGCAGGTTCTTTCGACCAATCCATCGGTTCTTGGGATACCAGCAGTGTAACAGTTATGAAGTGGATGTTTAGAGAGGCAGGTTCTTTTGATCAACCTATTGGTGATTGGGATACCAGCAGTGTAACAGATATGGAGGGGATGTTTTATGATGCAGAAGCTTTTAATCAAAATATTAGTAATTGGGATGTTAGTTCGGTTACAGAGTATGCTATGTATGATTGTGGTGCAGATTATTGGCAAGACGAGTATAAACCTTTTGCGCCTTGGGGATGTTAATTCTTTTTAGTTAGTTTTTTCTCCCGGAGCATTTTTAGTTAACTTTAAAAATTGAATTTGATGACTTTTTTCTATGTTATACATGATTGGAATTGGATTAGGGGATGAGAAAGATAGTTGTTATACCGCCGGAGGCTCCATTTTTTTCAAAAACTTTTTATATTAAATGATTATCTATATCTATTATGAAACCATTAATCATATTATTAGCAACTCTTTGTATCTTATTCAGTGGTTGTAGTAGCGAATCAGTTAATACAGGGGAAGAAGATTTAACTGGAAATGTTGTTGGTGATTTTTCTAATAAATTAACACAAATTGAAGCAAGATATGTGTGCATGGTTAATGATGATTCTTATACTTCTGAGCAAATACTGGTACAAGTTGAAGGAAAGGATTATTATGGTTGCTGTATGGGTTGTAAAGCTAGATTAAACAATGATCCAAGTATTCGATTAGCAATTGACCCTATTAGTGGAAATGCAGTTGATAAAGCAACAGCAGTGATAGGTACTAATCCTAGTAGGGATGTTTATTACTTTGAAAGTTTAGAGAATCTTGAAAGTTTTGGATTGATTTGATTCTACCGTAAATATGTCCATACCCCTTTCTTTAACTTCTTATCATAGAACTGATTATATTGATTATTCTCGTTCCTTATTAATCTTGTATCAGCAATCTTTACGAAAATAGAACTTAGAAACTCAGTTTGACACATAACCCATACATACATGAAATATATATACTAAAAAACTTAAACTTTAATATTTAGTTTAGTATAATCTAACTGGTTTCTGTGATTTTTAGTTCTACATTTTACTGAACAAAATATTCTATAATTTGTAATCAATGAGTAGTGACAAAATAGAAAGATTTAAATAGGGGAAATACCTTGTTTTTTATATGGTGGTCTATTATGACATTATTTATTTTCGGTGAAGATCTTATTGTATCAGAGGGGATAGACTTTAATGTAGAGAAAGATAGAAGCTCTGAGATATTTCTTTATCCAGAAGAAGGTAAGATTGTCAAAGATAAGAATAGGACAAGAAAGAAGACAATTTATGAAGCTTTTATGATGGATTTGTGGAGCAATATATTCAAGGAATATAATAAGGCACAAGATATGCGATTTAACGCCCCGGTAAGCAGAGGAATAACATTTAAGAATACTGATTTGACAACCTACCTTTTGATGGATTTCTGTAAAGGTGTTCCTATAAAAAAGCTAAGAAATCTGGGAGAACGAAAAACAAGGTTTAATGGAAAAGATATCAGTCTTTCATCTCTTGTTATGTATCATCTTGGAGGATTACAGGCAATTAAAGAACACGAAGGATTATTTCATTCAGATTATGATCAGAGACATGTCTTTTTTTATCAAGATAAGTTTGGAAGCAGAAAACCACAGCTCAGCGTTATTGATGTTGAGAATTCAAGATTAAGAAGTAATAATTTAGATTTGGGATCTTTAATTAACAATCCCGTAATTAGTGAGAATGAAGGATTCTATGAGTTAATAACAACTATGTTCCCTGGACATGAGGAAAAAGATTTTTATGAAATTGGATACGAAAAAATGCCGTCACTTGGTGTAGCAGATAGTTTAGTTGATAAGACAAGAAAGGCATTCGATAAGAAATTCCTTAAACCAAATCTACCAAAGATAGTAATAGACCCTTATAATCAGACTGTTAATTATATTTAGGCATAACATTTTTATACCCCTTTTATTTCTATTGTATTATGGCAGATATTCCAAAAGGCGCTTACAAAATTTCTTTGAAAGCAGGGAAGAAGTATAAAATATGTACTTGCGGAACCAGTCAGATGCTGCCGTATTGCGATGATTCTCACAGACAATTAAATGAAGAAAAAGGAACTAGCTATAAGTCATTGAAAATATTTCCTGAGAAAGATACAATTATTTATGTGTTTTCTAATAATTGGAAGAAATAATTAATCACCGCATTTATAGATATTTGATATGACATTCACTTCTTTATTGAGATTATTGAAGCTGTTTATTATTGCATCATTCAAAATACTTTTTGATTCTGGATCATATCTTGATACTGGAGAACTTGAAATATATAATGAGTCGGTGAATGGATTAAATTTATTCCTATATGTTTTTGGAATATCTTTTTCTTTTATCTCTAAATTATTTTGTCCCCCTTTTAAAAGTAGGATACTATTAGATAAGTTACAATCTACTTCATCCCTCCATGAATTATAAATGGATAGTAATGCCCCTTTTTTTGATATTAATTGACAGGTTTCACTTTTTTTTGAATATGTAAATCCACTGACAATAGCTAAACCAACACCAAAAGCAACAGGTAATCCTCCTGCCCTGATGGCTAAATTAGTTCCTTGTAATGGATTGTTTGATGCTGTTAATAGTTTTCCTATTAAATATTCTGAAGATGTGGCGCCAATAACGCACCCAGATTCAGTTGATGCTGTATATGCTGCTGCATCAATTATTGATGCGTTTGCATTATTTGCTTTTCCTTTTTTGAATGATTCACGTAATGCATAACTTCCTCCCAAAAGTATTCCTCCAAGTAAACCAAGTTCATTTGTATTTGGTAAAGAAGCAGAATATGCAAGGGATTCTGATAATAATTCACCTAGTTCGCACATAGCTATACAAACTCCCTCTATCCTAACATTTGATTTACATTCCTTAAAATAACCCTTTACCTTATCATTGGTGCTGTGTTTTTGATTTAGTATTTCTACTATTTTTTCTAAGTTATTTTCTTCCATTTTTAACAGAATTTATTTTATATATAACACTAATAATGTAAGAATTGTTAAAGAGCCATTAACAAAAAATCCGTATTCTTTGTAGAAATGCTTGCTCTTTGGGACCCATACTAATGGTAGTTTGTAATTTATATGCAGCCATGGCCAGAGCCATTTAACTCCCTCCACATCTAATGAATCAAGAAATAAATGTACAACTATTCCTGAGAATAATGAGTAAGCATATAATTGGTTATTTGTTATAAGAAATACAATAAATGCAAAGAAGGCTGCACCCCATAATGAATGTGTGCATGGTCTTTTGTGTTTGAAGATTGTTTTTATCCAGTATTTTTTCTCTTCCTGTGTAAGCATCTTTTTTCTTCTCCTGTAAAGATATGCAAAGATATGATCGATATCAATACCTACACACCCAATAAGAAAGTAAACAATACTTAATGGAGATAGAAATAATAGATAGAACAATAATCCGATAAGAAAGTGTGCTATAAAATCCATTTTATACATCAATTACGCATCTGGCTTTGTAATTATTGTTCTCTTTCCATACCTTTAATCCTGAATATGTCGCCGCTTTAACTTCAATCTTTGGTTTATGTTTATCTGCATCAAATTTCTCTCCATGGGCCTTTCCAGATAATTTAAATTTATTATTAGATTCTTTTACCTTTATGTCAAATTTTGAGAAAACCATCTCCTTTATATCTTTTTGAGCAATAAGTTCATTGAGAAACTCAATAAATAAAGATTCTTTATTATCTGATTCGCATGAGATATTGATTGATTTATCTGCCTTTACTTTTTTTATATCTACCATAACTGCAAACATTGCCTTTGCTCCTTCAGAAAATGCAGATTCTAATGTTTTTCCTTCTCCAAGTATTCCTTCTTCTCCGCCATGCTCTAAGAATTTATAGCTCATGATTGTTGTGCAGCTTGTAAACACGCAGTATCCAACAATTGTTTGCTTACATTACCGAGATTAATTACTGCTGCTTGACAATTTTCTGTCTGTTGATATAATGAAACAACAGCTTCTTGAACTCCTCTATTGTATCCGTTTTGGTATGCTGTTAACAGCTGTTTTTCTTGCCCTGCCCTGTACTTATCAATTGCAATATATCCCATGCTAAGTACTAATAGTATCCCTAAAATCATTATTATCTTTGTAGATTTATTTTTATTTTGCATTAATATCCCCTCACAGGTTTGTATTTAATCTTTTATTTTAATGATTATTTAAACTTTTTGGAAATCTTTAAATAAAAGAGAGTAAATGAACATCATAATAGAATATAATAAAAGAGGAATGATGGCTTCTAAAAAGGCATGGATTATATCAGTGGATATGGGATATGGGCATCAACGAGCTGCATATCCTTTGAAAGATATTTCTTATGAAAGAATAATCACTGCTAATAGTGATAAGATAATCACTCCAAAAGAGAAGAAAAGGTGGGCAAGAGCAAGATTGTTTTATGAAGGAATATCCAGATTCAGTTCTTTTCCTTTAATTGGCAGATTGTTTTTTGAGATATATGATATTTTCCAGCACATACCAAGATTCTATCCTTTTAGAGATCTGTCTATTCCAAATTATGCTACATTGTATGTTGATGTTTTGATAAAAAATAATCTTGGCAAGAGTGTTACTGATCATGTAAGGAAAAAGAAGATACCTTTTGTAAGTACTTTTTTTATTCCCGCAATTGCAGCAGCATACCATGGTATAAAGGATGTTTACTGCATAACTACAGATACGGACATAAACAGGGCCTGGGTCCCTAAAAATCCTAAGACAAAAATAAAATATTTTGCTTCATGTGACAGGGTTGCGAAGAGATTAAAGGAATATGGTGTTCCAGAAAGAAATATATTCCTTACTGGCTTTCCTCTACCTAAAGAAAATTTAGGGGGTAGAAATCTTAAGATATTAAAAAGGGATATTGGAATCAGATTAATCAATCTTGATCCTAATAAACATCATATATCAAAATATAGGGACCACATAAAGAGACATATTGGCAGGAAGAACTTCAAAGAGAAAAGAACAAGACCATTGACAATTACTTTTGTTGTTGGGGGTGCTGGAGCCCAAAGGAATATTGCTAAAATGATAGTAGAGGGTCTTAGGAAAAAGATAAGAAAAAAAGAATTAGCTATAAACCTTGTTGCCGGAACCCGTTTAGAGATAAGAGATTATTTTGAGAGAATTGTTATTAATGCTGGTTTAAAGAGCCATATTGGTAAGGAAATTAATATAGTCTTTGGAATAAATAAAAAAGATTATTTTGAAAAATTCAATGATTGCCTGCATTCTACTGATATATTATGGACTAAGCCAAGCGAACTGGTTTTTTATACTGCTTTAGGGTTGCCAATAATTATGACTAAACCGTTGGGGGCACAAGAATATTATAACAAGAGATGGTTGGATCAGATGGGCGGGGGTTTTACTCAGTTTAATCCAATGTATGTGGATGAATGGTTATTTGATTGGATAGATAAAGGGATATTGGCAGAGGCAGCATGGGAAGGGTTTATGGGGGCCCCAAAGTTTGGTATTTATGAGATAGAAAAGATTTTGTTTCAAAAAACTTTATAACAATAAGATTTCATCTTAAAGCCATAATTTTTTTTAAAAGAAAACTTTATAAAATGATAATAATATTATTTAATTATAGGGGTGTTGGGGAACCACAATGATGGAAGGAGATAAAAAGAATTTAGAGTTTAATGTTTTTATGCAATATAAACCAAGCAGAAAAGATTGTAAAAAGGTATTAAATTCTGTATTAGATGAATATATTAAAGGAGAATTAAGATCAAAGGATGTTGATAATTATTTTTCCATGATTAGTCGTTTTGGTTATCGATTACAAAATCAAAGAAATAATTATTACAATATGAAAACTATAAAGAAAGATAGTGGTTTATCTTTAAGAGATATTTTAAATAATCTCAATATAAAATCAAATTATAATTAATTTTATTTAATTAAAATGGAAGAAGTTAAGATAAAGAAAGTAAATTCTTATGTTTGGGAGATTCCAAAGCATGGAGATATGCTTGTTCCTGGCAGGATATATGCAAATAAAGCAATAGTTGATTTTCTTCTTGATGATGTAAAACAAGGAAAAGAATGGAATGCTCTTAAGCAGATCATTAATGTTGCATGTCTTCCTGGAATACAAAAAGCAAGCTTAGCTATGACCGATGTCCATCCTGGTTATGGATTTCCTATTGGTGGGGTGGCTGCTTTTGATGTTAAAACTGGTGTAATCAGTGTTGCTGGTGTCGGATTTGATATAAATTGCGGTGTAAGGACATTAAGAACTCCATTGAAAAAGCAGGATATTGAAGACAAAAAAGAAGAATTGGCTGAGAAATTATTTGAAGTAATACCTGCCGGTTTAGGTGTGAAGGGGAAAATAAGATTGACCATGGATGATATTGATGAATTATTGATAAAAGGAGCAGAATTTTCTCTAGGTAAAGGTTATGGAATTAAACAGGATTTAGAATTCATTGAGGAGAATGGTAAGATCAAAGGAGCAAAACCAGAATATGTGAGTGATAAAGCCAAGAAAAGACAATTAAATGGGATGGGAACTCTTGGATCTGGAAATCATTATCTTGAAGTCCAGTATGTAAGTGAGATATATGATGAAGAGGTAGCTAAGGCTTATGGTCTGTTTAAGGATCAGATAGTCATCTCAATACATTGTGGAAGTAGATCCTTAGGCCATCAGATTGGAAGTGATTATCTTAAAACCTTAGAATTTGCAAGTAAAAAGTATAAAATACCTATCAGGGAGAAAGAATTAGTTTGTGCGCCATTTACAAGCGAAGAAGGCCAGAGATATTATGGCGCCATGAATGCTGGAATTAACTGTGCATTTGCTAACAGACAGATACTTGCACATTTAGCAAGACAGGTATTTGCTTCTGTTTTTGATATCAAGGAAGAAGAGGTTGAGACATTATATGAAGTTGCTCATAATACTTGTAAGGTTGAAAAGCATAAAATAGATGGAAAATTAAAAGATGTTATTGTTCATAGAAAAGGGGCTACAAGAGCATTTGGTCCTGGACACCCAGATATCCCTAAAGAATACAGGAAGGTTGGACAGCCAGTGTTAGTTGGTGGAACGATGGGAACATCTTCTTACATCCTTTCTGGAACAGAAACTGCAATGAAAGAAACATTTGGTACTGCAATACAT
>JAHWIG010000023.1 GCA_019322735.1 Candidatus Woesearchaeota archaeon
ATTGAGGATTTATGTCCAAAGTATTTTAGAAAATATGCTATAAGTCGGTGGCAAAGAGAAAATATACCAGAAGCTTTAATCAAGAAAATGAGCGGTCATTCAAAGAACAGCAAAGCAATAAGTCATTATTCTTATCACGAACAAGAAGATGTTGATAATGCAGTTATGAAGATGAATGGTATAAAGAAAAAGGGAGCAGTTAAAGAAAACCATGAGCCGATAAAATGCTCTAAATGTTTTAATTATAATGTAGCTAATACCGAAGAGTGTGAAGTTTGCAGTTTTCCATTAAACCAAAAAGGATTGCTAAGTTATGAGGATAAAACAAAGAGCATTGCTAAGCAATTAATAGAAACTAATAAGAACTTCAAACAAGAATTAATTCAGCAGTTGAAAGAAGAGATTAAAGCAGAATTAAGAAAAGAAATATTACAAACAATAAAAGCTTAAATAAAAAGAGATAATTCTATTTTTGAGGAGATGAGAAAATGAGAGTTAGATTAGAAACTAAGAAATATCTTATTATTATTGCAGTAGTAAGACAAGAGATTTTAAAGGATTCTCTTGGCAGAAGACCAAATTTTATTAAGGTTATGCAATTTCTTATGGATATTAACTCTAATAAAGATTTTAAAGCATCATTCTTAGATACTAGGACAAGATATTTTCACAGAATAATCAAGAATTATTTAGATAAGGGATTAATAAAAAAAGAAGATGAGGTTTATGTTTTAACTGATAAGGCTTGGGATATTCTAGGTGATGATGTTAAAAGAATATTTTCCAATTATTATTTAGATGAACAGCCTATAATAAAACAACAAGAGATCTTAAATATGAATAACGGCAAAATGCAACCAACCAAATTTGCTATTAATCACTTCAATTATATTATACAGAAAATAGAACACCTTTTCTTTTTTATCTCTTAAGGTGGTATGCTAACTTATAAGGCATTTTTATCTCCTTTTTTTATGAGAGAGGAGAAGATAAGAATGGATACGGATATTAATAAAGAATATCTAACAGAACTTAAATGCGAGCTGTTGGCTATGGTGGGAAAAGATGTTTTAGTATTTCTTGATAATAATTTTAGGTATAGTGGCGAATTAATTAAGGCTGAAGATTATTTTATCACAATAGCAGATAAAAAGTCTGGTATGAATCAATTAATCAGAATAGATAAAATTGCTGAGGTTAAATATGCCTAATTTTTTTGATGATTTGCATTTAGAAGCAAGGAAAGAAGCAATTGAAGATTTAAAGCAAGAATTTCTAGAAAAAGAAGATTATGAATCCTTGAATGCCTTAATGAATAAAATTGAGGATTTAGAGAGCTATGAAAGAGTTAAAATTTGATTTTAAAAATACTTATACTTGTCAAAGTTGTGATTGTTGGTTTTCTACATATAATAATCATCTGATCTTTGTTGGTGAAAAACCTATTTGCTCTCAAAAATGTGAGATTAGGGTTTATTTTAGGATATTTATGCAATATGATTATATTTACTTATCTTATTTAATAAAAGACTTTAATCTTGGCAAAGGAGATATACTAACTAAGCAAGAAATGGCTTTAAGACTTTCTAACCACTTTCAAAGTATTAATTTACACTTAAATAAGGGGGTGAATGGTCGTTTTAGTTAAAACAACCAACCACCCAACCACCCTAACAATATAATTAATAATGGTGGTGGGTGGGGTGTTTTCTTTAGAAAACACCCACCACCCATTATTAATACCATAGGGATTAAAAAATGAGAGAAAAAATAATTTATATAGATAAGAGTGAGGTAGAAAGTTTAATAGAAAAATATCCTAACGGAAATATCGCAGAAGAGGTTGCTGAGTGGTTAAAGAGATATAATAAATTTCCTTTTGATGAAGCTGAAAGAGGAGTTACACTAAAAACTTCGGGAGTAATGGTTTGGTTAAAGAATAGAAACCCCAAAATAGATTCTAAGAAATTTAAAAATGTAGGAAAATTTGATTTTGATAAATATAAGGAAAATTTAAAGGAGTCATCAAGTACTGAAGAAAAAAGAGAATTTATTGGAAAAAAACCTTGGGATTGGAATTACTTTAAGAAGCTTAAAAAACCAAAGAATGATTTGGTTGCAGGTATTATCCCACAAAAGAGTTTAATTATGGTTTATGGACCACCCAAATCGTTTAAATCAATATTCCTAATGGACTTATGTGCTTGTTTGCAGACGGGTAGAGACTTCTTAGGAAAATTCAAAACAAAAAAAACAAATTGTTTGTATATTGATGTTGAAAATAATAAATATTTGATAAAAGATAGATTAGAAAGAATAAGAAGACATCACAGAATCAGAAGAATAAAAGGATTTTATTATTTAACTAGAGAATCTAGGATTGATATACTTGAAAGTTTGTTTATTGAACATTTAAAGGATATAATCAATGTATATGATATTGGTTTTTTAGTTTTAGACACTTTACCTAAAATGTCTGATTATGATACTAATAGTGAAAGAGAAGTTAATAAGATTTTTAATGAGTTTTTTAGAGTGATTCAAGAAGATGAAGATCTTAAAGATATTTCAATAGCTTTTATTTTGCATACAAATAAAGGACAACAATCATTTTTAGGTAGTCAAGCATATCACGGGATTGTTGATTGTAGTTATAAATTGATTAAAGATCCAAAAGATAAATCTAAGGTAGGGATAACAAGTGATAATCGGGGTGAAAATATAACTTTTGGGTTGCAAATTAATTTTACAGATAAGGAAATTAAATCAAATCTCTATGAATATGCTGGACCACCAATAAAAAGTAGAGAAACCAAAACGGATAAGACCTCAAATCTAATTATGAATTTATTTGAAAAAACAAATAGAATGAAAAAGGTAGAGATTACTCAAGAATTATCAAAGATAGAGAAAATTACAGATTATTCTATTAAAAATGCATTAAAAACATTAGTTGATACAAATAAGCTTTCAAATAAAGAAAAAGGAATCTATGTGAAAAATGAAAACTAAGAAAAATTATAGGCTAAGAGACTTGATGCTTGAAAAAGAAGATTGGGATTTGCTTAATGAAATAAGTTTAGATATTAGAATGACAAATTCAGACTTAGCAAGATTACTTTTGCATCAAGAACTAATGAGGATTAAATCTCTTGGTGTAAATACTTTTAGATTATCAATAACAGGGATACAAGGGGGTGATGAAAATGGAAAAGCAAAATGAAGAGCAAAAAATAAGTAAATACAATCAAGCTTTGGCAAGTTTAATGAGATTAGACGGACTTTGGCAAGAATTTATTCGGAATATGTTAAGGGGTAAAATGGAAAAATCAAAATTTATCTTAGATAGGGTTTGGGGTGAATTATCTGCTGATGCTAGTAATCAAGATAAAGAAAAAAATAAAGAATTTAAATCTAGATTCTTGGGATTAGATGAACATATTCAAAAAACAAATCCTCAGAAATTTAAAGCTGATGATTGGGAAGATAAATTTAAGAAAATAAAAAATTCTCATTTATATCCTATGATAAATGAATATGAAACTTTTTTAAGAGAAATTCAAAACTCTCAAGGTAAAGGATCAAGTTATAAAGATGAAGATGAGGAATCTATGGACTAATGGCGATTGTTAAATTCACAAATCCCGAAACAAAGAAGCCAGATAGCTTCTATATGGAGAACAGACTATTTGAAAATATACAAAAAATCAAAAAAAATCTAAATAATAAAGATGAAGATTATGTTTGTGTTGTTGATGGTAGAGAGGGAAGCGGAAAATCTGTTTTTGCTATGCAATTAGGTTGTGCAGTTGATTCTCATCTTAATTTATCAAGAATAACAATGAATGCAGAACAATTTAAGAATGCAATCTTTAATGCAAAGAAAGGACAGGCAGTAATATTTGATGAAGCATTCACAGGATTAAGTTCAAGAAGCAGTATGTCAGAAGTTAATAGATTAATAGTCTCAATGATGATGATGATGAGACAAAAGAACTTATTTGTCATAATTGTATTACCTAGTTTCTTTATGTTAGATAAATATTGTGCATTATTCAGAAGTAGATCATTAATACATATTCATAAGAAAAAAGATAGGCGAAGATTTATGGTATTTAATCATAGAAAGAAAATGCAGGTTTATTTGACAGGAAAACAGACTTATTCCTTTGGTAAGAATAGGACAAGCTTTAACGGGAGATTTTACGGCAAATATATTATCAATGAAGACGAATATCGGGAAAAAAAGGCTAAAGCACTTGTAGAAATGGAAAATCAGCCAGAACATAACAAGTATGTTGAGCAAAGAGACGGAATAATCTATATTTTAAAGAATGAGACGAAATACACAGACAAAAAGGTAGCAGAACTCTTTGATAAGTATGAGATTGGGTTAAAACAATCCGCAATCAATACTATATTGCAGAAAAACATCGTTAAACACGGCAAAATAACAAAAACGAAAAACAATTTATAATATAATATGGTGTTACCCTAATTTGTCATACATAAGACCTAATTGATCCATTTTATTTATTAATCATCAATAGTAAAGGCATCTATGACAGAAAAGAAAAGGATTGTCATCATTGATATACCACCTGAAGAGATTATGAAGTTCTGGTTAGATATTAAATCAAAGAAAAAGGTTAAGAAAAAATGAGCAAAGATATTCCTATAATTAATACTGAGCAAAATACTTCTGAAAGAAAAGTAGAGCCAACAAATATAATTCAAATTCAATGCGGAGATATTGCAGTTGCATCATCAAAAGATAATCTTAAACAATGTGGCTTGATGATTAAATCTTTAATTAAAGATAAAGATATTCAAAATTATCTAAGTGATGCTTGGGCTAATAAAAAAGTTTTTGGTGGCTCGGGAATAGGTTAGCATTATTGCTAGACTAACATTTTTGTATAGATGTAGAGAGTTGGCATAAAATTCTTTGACTCTCTACATTTATATTAACTCGGCATCTCTAAGCGATTTATATGGTATTAGAACAGACCTCGATCAGACATCTGATCGAAGTGTTGCCGAAATCGGCAACACTTTGGACTTATTAGAATAATTTTTTTAATCTTTTATCTTAAACATTTTAAATCTAGAGGTTGCCCCGTGTGAAGTTTTGATAATCTAAAATGTTTAACACAATATTTAAATAATATTTTTGTTATTTGGGATAATGAGATTAGAGGATTTAATAGTTGAAGATTGGTATTGGGTTTTATGGATTATATTTCTCTTAGGTTTTTTCATACCCGTTTTCATTACAGGTATACCCCTTCTCAACGATTCTTTAATGGTTTTTCTTATAATAATGATTATGATTGTAACATTTTATATCATGATTGTAGTATTAATGCATGTTATAAGAAATAAAAGATGGGGTTGGCTTCTTTCATTATTTTTTATTCCGTTTGCATGGGTAGTATATTATTTTGTACATTATAGGAAAGATGCCCAATGCAGTTTTTTGTGGTTAAAAGAAGATCTCCCTATTAAGAAGAATAAGAAGAGAAGAAGTAGAAATAAAAAGGGTAGGTTGGGATAATGTTCAAAGAATTAAGTAGATGGTATAATCTCTTCCTTTCTAAAAGAGCTCTTCCTAAAAGACTTAGAAAGAGAGCAGATAAGTATTATAGAATTACTCTAAGAGATTTTATTAAGAAAAGTGGAAGAAAACCTAATAAGAATGAATTATTTGAGATAGTCGTTAAGACAAGTCATAGGGCTTACGGGGCAAGAAGGACTTGGAATGGTCCCGGTCATGATGTAAGACAATTGATAAGAAAATATTTGCTTCTGAAAAATAGAATTAGGTTAAAATATGAATTACAACCATTAAAAAGAAAGAGAAGAAATAAGAAAGGAAGAAATAGGAAAGGAAGAATTAGTAAGAGAAGAAATAGTAAGAGAAGTAATAAGAAGAAGCCATGGTGGATAGAGGATAGGGAGATTGCGAGAAGGGGAGAAGAGGTTTGGTAGAAGTGAATCTCTAAAAAAGACGATACATTTAAAAAATCTCTTTAACTATAATTATTAAGATAGACAAGATTCACAAAGTCTAAGGCTTAGGCTATGGCTTGAGAATCGTACCAAAGTATAAGTCTCGGTCGGGGCATGATACAATAGTACGATTCTCTTAAGGTGGTATAATAACTTATAAACTGAATTTTGTCTCAAGAAATATGAGCAAGATAAGAACTAGAAAGCTAGGAGAGAAGATTCAAGAGACAATACAGATTTCTAAATCCGAATTAAAGCAGATAGACTTAGTTGTAAAAAAATTAAAGAAAGCCAAATATACCAAACAAACAATTCAAGGTAAATACAAAACACCTTTAATCATATTAAGAGATAAATTAAAGACAGATTTCTTGAAAGCGAATAAAGAGGATATAATGAAATTAAATGAATGGATTAGTTCATCAGATTATTCAAAGAGTAGAAAAAGACAATTAAGAACAGCAATAAGGTTTGCTTATCTTGTTTGGTTTAAAATGATTGATGCTGATGAAGATCTAGAGATTATTAAGCCAATACGGATATTGAAATTAGAAAGAATAAATAATAAGAATATAAAATCCTATAAAATAAAGCTTGATAAACTAATTAAAACCAATCAAGAACTAAAAGAAAAGATTTTAGATAATTTAAGAGATGATAGGGATAAGTTTTATTTTGCTTTAAGGTTTGAGTCTGGGGGTAGATGTTGCGAGATGGAATCTCTTAAATGGGATAATTTATTTGAAGCTGATGAGATTATGAAAGTTAGAATCATAACAGCAAAGAATTCTGGAGATGAGCCAGAAAGAGAAATACCCTTGATCAATTGTTTGCCTTATTTGAATCGTTGGAAGAGACAATATATAGAAGTCTTTGGAAGTGATTTGAAAGGAAAATATATTTTTAGAAAGAAAACAGATAAAAAGAATGAGCCAATAGGACACGGATATTATTCAAAAATTTGTAGAGGATTAAAAGAAGTCTCTAACATTGAGGATTTATGTCCAAAGTATTTTAGAAAATATGCTATAAGTCGGTGGCAAAGAGAAAATATACCAGAAGCTTTAATCAAGAAAATGAGCGGTCATTCAAAGAACAGCAAAGCAATAAGTCATTATTCTTATCACGAACAA
>JAHWIG010000032.1 GCA_019322735.1 Candidatus Woesearchaeota archaeon
ATGGATACTTATAAGAAATTCATTTATGTTAATCAAGAATCTTATACTCTAGGACATATTGCTTATGTAGAACTTGGTGAAGCTAAACTTGATTATTCAGAATATGATACTTTACATGAATTGTATAAATTAGATTATCAAAAGTTTATTGAGTATAATATCAAAGATGTGGAGTTGGTTGAAAGACTTGAAGCAAAGATGAAACTCATGGAAATGGTTATTTCTTTGGCATATCTTTCTCATTGTAATTATAATGATGTATTTGCTCAAACCCGAATGTGGGATGCGATTATTTATAGCCACTTAAAAAGATTGAACATCGTAATTCCACAAAAGAAAAAGACTAGAGGTCAAGGATATGAGGGGGCTTATGTAAAAGATCCTATTATTGGTCGACATGATTGGGTAGTTTCATTTGATTTAAATAGTTTGTATCCGCATTTGATTATGCAGTATAATATATCACCGGAAACTCTTCAAGGTATGCATGAGGCTCCAGGTGTTGATGCTATGTTAAATGAAGAGTTTGATACATCTTTTTTGAAAGAAAAAAATCAGACCATCACTCCGAATGGCTCTCTTTATTCAAGGGACAAGCAAGGATTTCTTCCTGCTCTTATGGAAAAAATGTATAATGACCGTGTAAGATATAAGAAAATGTTGTTTGAAGAGCAGAAGAAGGGAAGAAATGCTGATTCTAATAAACTATCTCAATATTTTAATATGCAGATGAATCTCAAGATTGCTCTTAATTCTGCTTATGGCGCTCTTGGGAATGAATGGTTTCGATTCTATGATGTGAGAAATGCCGAAGCAGTTTCTGTTGCTGGTCAGTTGTCTATTCGTTGGGCTGAAAATGAAGTAAATAAATATTTAAATAAAGTGTTAGAAACTGAAGATAAAGATTATGTTTTAGCTTCTGATACTGATTCTTTATATGTATCTCTTGATGATCTTATTAAAAAAGTAGGATTAACTGATAAAGAGAAAATAATTAATTTTTTGGATAAAGTATGTGAGGATAAATTAGAAAAAATTATTGAAAAGTGTTATGATAATCTTGCTGTTTATACCAATGCTTTTCAGCAGAAGATGCTCATGAAGCGGGAGGTTATTGCTGATACAGGAATTTGGACTTCTAAGAAAAGATATATTTTGAATGTTCATGATTCAGAAGGTATTCGCTATGAAACACCTAGACTTAAAATTATGGGAATTGAGGCAATTAGAAGTTCTACTCCTGAACCCTGCCGAAAGTCCCTAAAGAAATCATTTAATATAATCATGAATGGTACTCAAGATGATGTTATTGAGTACATTGAAGAGTTTAAGAATGAATTTAATACTCTTCCTGCCGAAGATATTGCTTTTCCTCGTTCAGTTAAAGGATTAGAAAAATATGCAGATTCATCAACAATTTATCGAAAATCAACTCCAATTCATGTAAAAGGATCTTTGATTTATAATAAGATGTTGAAGACTAAAAAATTATCCAAAAAATATCCGATAATTAAAGAAGGAGAAAAGATTAAATTTGTGTATTTGAAGACTCCAAATCCAACGAGTGATAAAGTTATTGCTATGTTAAACAATCTCCCGAAAGAATTTGAATTAGAAAAATATATAGATTATAAGTTACAATTTGAAAAATCATTTCTTGAGCCTTTGGAGGGAATTTTACATGCTATTGGATGGGAATCTGAAAAGAAATCAACACTTGACAATTTCTTTGTTTAGTGATATAATTACTAGAAAGTAAATATGGCAGAAAAAATGAAATTACCCATTGATTATACAATAATAGATTCAAGAACTAGAAAAAAAGTTAGAGAAAAATATTGTGTATTACAAAATTGGTTATGTTTTTATTGTGAACATGATTTGCATGATAAACCACCATCAACTATAACAGAGAAAAAAATAAACTTGGAACTGTTTCCTCCTAACTTTTTGAGGTGGCCAATTCATTTACAACATAGTCATGAAACAAATATGACAGAGGGGGCAGTTCATGCTTATTGCAATGCAGTAATGTGGCAATATGAAGGGAAATAATTATGGCAGATTATGGCTCATGGCTTATAGAAGACCTGAGAGATCATGTAAAAGAACTTTTAGTAAT
>JAHWIG010000033.1 GCA_019322735.1 Candidatus Woesearchaeota archaeon
TTTCTTTTGCCTTTTGGGTTTCATTCTCTACAATATAGGATTTACTAAGTTCTAATATAATTTTAGAAGAATAAGGTTCTTTTTCTAAATGTTCTACTGCAACTTTTATTGCAGATTGATAGTCCTTATTCCGACTATGACATTTTATAATTTGCCATACTATCTCACTTCTCATTTCAATAATACCCTTTAATAGTTCCTGAAAAAGATCAATGGCCTTATTATATTTATTCTCAACCATATGAAGCATTGCTTTTCCATATGGGATAAAAAAACGAATCCAAGAATAATCTTTAATTTTTAAGAATTCTTCCATATTCTTTATTCCAATTCTCAGCATTTTTTTATCTTCATTCGTTCCACCCAATAATATCTGGCCAAATCCAGCCAATAGGTTAAATGGATGGATGAGTTTTTTTGTCGCATCATTTAATTTTTTTAGAGCAACGTCCTCTTCTCCGATTAAAACATAATTAGGGAGATTATTAATAGTTGCAAATAGAGAGTCAATTGGATTTTGAAACTTTGCGTAATATTCTGCAGATTTCTCATTAGCATCAATTGATTCCTTTATTCTTCCTCGTTTAGAGAAGCTTGATCCCATTATTTCATAAACATCATAAAAATCCTGATTTGATTTACAGAAGTTTAATGCTTCATTAATTTGGTCCTCTGCTTCTGAGAAATTTCCTAAACTTAAATCAGCTTCTGCAACCTTGCACATTAATCTGCAATTATCACTATCAATCATTAGTGCCTGCTCTCGGTAATCTTTACACATTTCATTATCTCCCATTCTACCATATATCAAGCCCATGTATGTATAGGAGATTGCTTCTGTTGGACATTTTTCTAGATATTTCTTAGCATTAACCAGTGCATTCTCATAGTCATCTTTTCCGGAAAAGCAATCACAAAGATTATGATAAGCCTTTGTGTATTCTGGATATTTATCTAGTACTTCGTTGAAAACTTCTATTGCCTTATCGAATTTTCTTTGCCTCTGACAAATTTCACCCAAAATAATATAAGGAGATAAGCTCTCAGGATATTGACTTTTCCACATCTGTACTACTTTTTCTGCTTTCTCTACATCCCCTTTATAAAAGAAATAGTTATGCATTTTTATAAAAAAAGATAGTCTTGTTGGTAGTTTGTATAGATGCGCAAGAGCATTATTCATGCTTTGATCTTTATATGAAGTATGCTCTTCATTATTGCTTAAAAAGGCTGCCCAGGATAAAGAAAAATTAGCAAGTGAAAATGTGGGGTCTTTCTTGGTGGCCTCTTTTAATGATTTTATTGAATTCTCATAATCATTTTCATACTCTCTTGCTAAAATTCCTTCAATAAATTGTTTGTATGCATCTGTTGATTCGGTTGTAATCTCAGAGAATGGGATATTTTCAATTTCTTCAATATGGGAAGAGGGGATATCTATATCTTTTTTAAACTGTAAAGAAAAATCATCAATCAATGAAAAGTAGTCTAAAGATTTTTTTGAATTTTCACTTACCATTTTTCCATTGGCAACACCAAGGGTCTTTGACTTTATTAGAAAATTATTATCTTCAAAGGCAATATTTCCAAAAATAAAATAATCACAGTGAAGTTCTTTGGCTATTTTCTTTTTAAGAGCCAGTGGTACGCGCTCTCCTTTTTCAAAGCCACTTTTTCTAAGTTTATAGGCAAAGTCATTTCCATTAAGTTCAGGTTGAATCGGGAATTCGATTTCTATAAGTGGATCTTGTAAAAGGCTGACACAGCAACCAAATGGGAACCCATATTTAAGGAAGTTAAGAGACTCATCTTCACCATCATACTCAAATGGAAAAATGGCAACTTTCTTAATAAATTCTTTTTTAGCAGTTTTTACCTGGACCTTTTTTCCATCTTCATCAGTTATAGTAACCGTTTCTGTAACTTTTACTTTTTTGGTAACGCTGCCATCTGGGCTGAAGGTGAGCTCAAACACTTCTACAGTTTGATGAATACCTTTGATTTCTTTTTGCCCCATTGATGTGGCATCCAAATCCGCTTGATTTCTG
>JAHWIG010000008.1 GCA_019322735.1 Candidatus Woesearchaeota archaeon
CTGTAATACATAAATTAGATTTATTATTAAAACAAAAAGGGATCCTCAATGGCCTTTGATACAAAATTACTTGAAATAATTGCTTGTCCTGTGTGTAAAGGAAAGCTTCGTTTTGATAAAGAACCCAAGTGTTGTTGATGATCTGATAAAGAGAAGAATGAGGATAAAGGAGATGATTGCTAAGAAATCAGATCCTGTGTTGGTTGCAAGATCAGAAGGATTAAAGGTATTGGCTAACAGCTTATATGGTTATTATGGATTCTTTGGAGCAAGATGGTATTGCATAGAATGTGCAAGGAGCATAACTGCATGGGGAAGATATTACATTCATAGTGTCATAGATAAGGCAGAAAAAAATGGATTTAAGGTTATCTACAGCGATACTGACAGTGTTTTCATGTTAATGGGCAAGAAAACAAAGAAAGATATTGAGAAATTTACTGAAAAAATCAATATTGAACTTCCTGGGTTGATGGAATTAGAATATGAAGGATATTATCCAAGAGGTATTTTTGTTCAGACAAAAGGAAGAGATGTTGGAGCAAAGAAGAAGTATGCATTAATCTCAGATAAAGGTGAAATAAAGATAACAGGATTTGAAACTGTTAGGAGAAATTGGAGTCCTGTTGCTAAGAAAGTTCAGAAAGAGATTATTAATATAATCCTAAAGGAAAATAATGTAGATAAAGCGCTGAAGTATGTGAAGAAGATTATTGAGGAATTAAGAAAAAATAAGGTAGACGTTGAAGATGTTGTTATCAGAACACAGCTACAGAAGGATATTAGAGATTATGTTCAAATTGGCCCCCATGTTGCTGTAGCCAAGAGAATGAAAGCTAAAGGGTTAAGTGTTGGACCAGGATCAATGATAAAATATGTTGTTATTAAAGGAAATGGGATGATACGAGACAGATCAAGAACTGTTGATGAACTTAAAGATGAAAAATATGATTCAGATTACTACATTAATAATCAGGTTGTTCCTGCAGTAGAGGGGATTTTTTCTGTGTTTGGGTATAAAAAAAGTGATATTATCAGTGAGAAAGATCAGAGTGAGCTAGGAAAGTTTTTTTGACCATGAAGATTATTGATAATATACATATTTATGAGTTGGGATTGTATCTCAATAAGGAACGTGTATTAATTATATCAGATTTACAGCTGGGTTATGAAGAGAATCTAAACAGACAGGGAGTATTGATTCCAAGATTTCAGCTGGAAGATATAAAGAAAGTATTGAAGAGATTATTGAAAAAATTAAAGCCAAGGAAGGTTGTCATTAATGGTGATCTAAAGCATGAATTTGGAACTATTTCTGACCAAGAATGGAGGGACAGCTTAAGGATATTTGATCTGATATTGAAATATTGCGATGATATAATATTAGTTAAGGGGAATCACGATCTTGTTCTTGATCCCATAGCAAAGAAGAGAAATATCAATGTTGTTGATAATCTTATCATTGATGATTTATTGATATTACATGGGCATAAAATTTCTAAAATTTCTAAAAAGATAAAAACAATAATAATCGGGCATGAACACCCTGCAATTGGTCTAAGAGAAAAAGGAAGAATTGAAACATTCAAATGCTTTCTGAAAGGAAAGTATAAAAGAAAGAATCTGATTGTTATGCCCTCGTTTAATTTTGTACATTTTGGTACAGATATATTAAGGGGACAGTTCTTATCTCCTTTTTTGAAGAAACTGGATGAATTTGATGTTTTTGTTGTTGCTGATAAAATATATAGATTCGGAAAAGTAAAGGATGTTAAAGAAAATGATTAAGCAAAAAGAAAAACCAGACAGTAAGAAAGGGATAGATAAGATCCTACATCCTTATGTAAAAAAATGGTTTTATTCTAAATTTAAAGAGTACAGTTTACCTCAAAAATATGGTGTTATGGAGATTCACAGCAGGAATAATGTATTGATCAGTGCTCCAACTGGTGCAACAAAAACTCTTACAGCTTTTCTTTCTATATTAAATGAGTTAGTTGATTCTGCTGATAAAGGAATATTGGAAGAAAAAATTTATTGTGTTTATGTAAGTCCATTAAAGGCTTTGAATTATGATATTGAAGTAAACTTAGTTGGACCATTAAAGGAGATTGAAAAGATAGCTGGAAAAAAGCTGGGAATAAGGGTGGCAGTAAGAACTGGAGATACTTCTGCTTCTGATAAGGCAAAGATGCTGAAGAAACCACCCCATATTTTAATAACCACGCCAGAAAGCTTGGCAATTGTATTGACAACAATAAAATTCAGGGAATTGTTGAGAAAAACAGAGTGGTGTATTGTTGATGAGATTCATGCATTGGCCGAGAATAAAAGGGGGGCGTATCTTTCTATCTCTTTAGAAAGACTGCAAAAGCTTGCCGAACATATAACGAGGATTGGCTTGAGTGCTACAATAAGTCCTATTGAGGAGATTGCTAAGTTTCTTGTTGGTTATGAAGGTAAAAAACTTAGAGATTGCAAAATAATTGATGTGCAGTTCATCAAGAAACTGGACTTAAAGGTTCTTTGTCCTGTAAATGACCTGATTAACACAAGCCATGAGGAAATGCACAATGCAATGTATCGATTAATGGATAATCTGATCCAGGAACATAAGACAACACTTATTTTTACAAATACCAGGGCTGCAACTGAAAGGGTTGTGAATCATCTGAAAGAAAAATTCCCAAAAAATTATACTGAGAACATAGGAGCCCATCATGGTTCATTGTCTAAAGAATTAAGGCATAGTATTGAAGAAAGATTAAGGAAGGGGAAGTTAAAGGTTGTTGTAAGTTCAACATCTTTAGAATTAGGTATTGATATTGGTTATATTGATCTTGTAATTTTGCTTGGATCTCCAAAATCTGTTGCCAGGGCTTTACAGAGATGTGGAAGAAGCGGCCATAAATTGCATGAAACCGCAAAAGGAAGGATAATTGTTATTGACAGGGATGATTTGGTTGAATGTGCTGTTTTACTTAAATCAGGTGTTGAGGGAAAGATAGATAGGATACATCTCCCAAGGAATTGTTTAGATGTGCTGGCTCAGCAGATATATGGAATAATAATCAGTGATAAGATGCATATTGATGATCTGTTTAAACTGATTAAAAACGGATATTCATTTCATGATCTTAATAAAAGTAAGTTTGATGAAGTCATTAGCTATCTTTCTGGAGAATATGTTTCATTGGAAAGCAGATATATCTATGCTAAAATCTGGTATGACAAGGAGACTGGAATGGTTGGAAGGAAAGGCAGATTAGCCAGAATGATTTATATGACAAATATTGGAACAATTCCTGATGAGTCATTTATCACTGTCAAAGTTGGAGATCAGATAATAGGAAAGATTGATGAAGGATTTTTGGAGAGATTAAGAAGGGGAGATGTCTTTGTCTTAGGTGGGGAAAAGTATGAGTTCAAGTTTGCAAGGGGAATGACCGCTCAAGTCAATGCTTCTGTCTATAGGCCACCAACAATCCCTTCATGGGTTTCTGAGATGCTTCCATTGAGCTTTGATCTGGCTGTAAATATTGGAAAATTCAGGAGATTGATGGAAGACAGATTTGAAGAAAACCAAAACAAGAAGGATATCATTGATTTTATCAACAGCTATCTATATGTTGATAAGAACAGCGCAAATTCAATCTATGAATATTTTAATGAACAGTATTCATATGCCCATATACCAAGCGATAAGAAACTGCTTGTTGAGTTTTATAGTAATGAAGGAGAAAAGCATATTGTATTTCATTCTCTCTATGGAAGAAGAGTAAATGATGTCTTGAGTAGGGCTATTGCCTACATTATCTCAAAGATGACTAAGGCTCATGTTGAGATTGGAGTAGGTGATAATGGATTTCTACTTACACCTAAAAAGAATGTTATAATGATTAGAGTTTTAAAATATTTACGCTCAGATAAATTAAAAGATATATTGATGACGGCTATTGATAAGACAGAAGTACTTCGAAGAAGATTTAGGCATTGCGCAACAAGATCCCTAATGATATTGAGGAACTATAAAGGAAAGAGGAAAAGAGTCGGCAGACAGCAAGTTAGTTCTCAGATATTGATGAGTGCTGTCAAAAGGGTAAGTCCTAATTTTGCTATATTAGATGAAGCAAGGAGGGAAGTCTTAGAAGATCTGATGGATTTTGACAATGCGATTAAAATTGTAAAAGGTATTGAAGATGGAGATATAAAGGTAAAGGAAATCTTCACAAATGTTCCAAGTCCATTTGCTTTCAACTTGATTATGCAAGGTTATACTGATATCTTAAAGATTGAAGAAAGGATAGAATTCTTAAGAAGGATGCACCAGAATGTCCTGGCTAAGATTGCTTTGAAGCATAAAAAATAACAAAAAGTATTTATATTAGTTTGATTTAATATATTAAGTCTACATGGACGAACTTAATTTCTTTAATTCTGTTGAAAATCTAGAGCCAAAGTGTCCAGGCTGTGATGTTAAGGTAGAGTATGATATCTCGACCAGCTATGATGATAAACTTGAGACTCAAGTCTGTAAATGCGGACATGTATTTGAATAGGGTAAATTTTATAAATAAACAGACTTCTAAATGAGCTTATGACAAATTACGATGCTTTAGCTGTTGAAAAAGAAATAGCTGAATTTTGGAAAAAAAATGAGATATACGAGAAAGCCAAGAATAAAAATAAGGGGAAAAAAAGTTATTATTTCTTAGATGGCCCCCCATATACAAGCGGCAAGGTACATATTGGAACTGCATGGAACAAGGCACTGAAAGATATGGTCTTAAGGTATAAGAGGATGAAAGGCTTTGATGTTTGGGACAGGGCTGGGTATGATATGCATGGACTTCCAACTGCCCATAAGATACAGGAAAAGTATAAATTAAAGGATAAGGAAGATATTGTCAAATTTGGTGTTTCTAAATTTATAAGAGAATGTGAATCTTTTTCAATCAAAAATATGAAAGTGATGAATGCTGATTTCTCTAGAATTGGGGTGTGGATGGATTTTGGTAATGCCTACCAGACAATAAAGAACAGCTTTATTGAAGGTGAATGGTGGCTGGTCAAAAAGGCTCATGAGAAAAAGAGATTATATGAAGATATGAAGACAATGCACTGGTGTGCATACTGCGCAACAGCATTGGCAAAGCATGAATTAGAATATAAGAATGTAAGTGATCTTTCTATTTTTGTCAAACTTCCTGTTGTTGGAAAGAAAAATGAATTTTTGATAATTTGGACTACAACACCATGGACAATTCCTTTTAATCTGGCAGTTATGGCTCATCCTGATTTTGATTATGTGAAGGCAAAAGTTGGAAATGAGATATGGATTGTTGCCAAGGATCTTGCGAATATATTGATAAGCTCTGTTGCAAATAAGAAATTTGATATTGTTAAGACATTTAAGGGAAAAGAAATTGAAGGATTGAGATATCACCATCCATTTGAGAAATACATAGATGATTATAAGGATATCAGAGAGAAATCAAAGAAGCTTCATACTGTTGTATTGAGTTCTGAATACGTTGATCTAAATGCCGGTTCTGGATTAGTGCATTGTGCTCCTGGATGCGGTCCAGAAGATTATGAGGTTGGACATAAGAATAATCTTCCTCCTTTTAACAATCTTGATGAAAACGGACAGTTTCCATTAAGCATGGGAAGATTTGGAGGATTATTTGCAAAGAAAGATGATAAGAGGTTCATTGAAGAATTAGAGAAAGAAGGTGTTTTACTTGGCTCAAATGAGGTTGAGCATGACTATGCACACTGCTGGAGATGTAAGAACCCAGTTATATTCAGGACAACAAAGCAGTGGTTCTTTAAGATTGAAGATCTAAAAGAGACTATGAGGGGTCTGAATAGATCAGTTAAATGGGTTCCTGATTGGGCTGGAAACAAACAGTTTGATTCTTGGCTTGAAAATTTAAGAGATAATTCAATTACAAGACAAAGATTTTGGGGGGCTCCTGTTCCAATTTGGAAATGTGGAAAATGTGATAATTACAGTGTTGTTGGGAGTATTGATGAATTATTTAGATTAAGTGGAAAAATTCCAAAAAATCTTCATATACCTTGGATTGATAAGATAACTATGCTTTGCAAATGCGGCGGAACAAAGAAAAGAGTTCCTGATATCTTAGATGTTTGGATAGATGCTGGAACCACTTCATGGAACTGTCTTGATTATCCTCATAAAAAAGATTTGTTCAAAAGATTATGGCCTGCAGATTTTATTCTAGAAGGAAAAGACCAAATTCGTGGATGGTTTAATCTATTGTTTGTTGCATCAATGATTGGGATGGACAAACCAAGTTATAAGGCAGTTTATATGCATGGATTTATTCAAGATTCAAAAGGGAGGAAGATGTCAAAAAGTCTTGGAAATTATATATTACCAGAAGAGGTTATTGATAAGTATGGAGCAGATGCATTTAGGTATTATGCTATTGGTGGGGCTAATCCTGGTCTTGATCTCAATTATAATATGGAAGACACCAGATTAAAGCATAAGAATCTAGGTATTTTGTGGAATATCCATAACTATGTGATTCAATTATCAAGAGAGTTAAAGAAAAAACCATCAGAATTAGACGAGATATTGATAAAGAATATGTTGTCTGTTGAAGAAAGATACATGCTATCTAAATTGAACAGCAGCATCAAAGAAGCAACAGTACTTTTTGATAAATATAAAATTAATGAAGTTCCTTGGGTTGTTGAAGAATTATTTTTAGAGTTAAGCAGGACATATATCCAACTTATTAGAGGGAAGTTAGTCGATAATGAAGAAAAAGAAGTTGTGTTATATGTTCTTTATAGGTGCATGATTAACATCTTGAAATTATTTGCGCCCATTGCCCCTTTTGTAAGTGAGCAGATATATCAGAACCTTAAAGATGAATTCAGATTGAAAGAAGAAAGTATACATTTATTTGATTGGCCTTTGGCTGAAATTAAAGAAATTGATAAAAAATTAGAAGGGAAGATGGAAGTTGTTAGAAATATTATTCAGGCTGGTTTGGCTGCAAGGGAGAAGATGCATCTTGGAGTAAGATGGCCAATAAAGGACATGACAATTATAAGCAAAGATAAAGAGATTGTAAATGCTGTTGAATTGCTTGGAGATATAATTAAGACTCAGTTGAATGTGAAGAAGATTAAGATGGAAGAAGAAATGCTTTCTGTAAAGAAAAAAATAAAAGCAAATTATCAAAAGATGGCCCCAGTATTTAAGGATAAAACGCCACATATTGTCTCTGCCTTACTGTCACAGAGCGCTGAGAGTATCTTAGAAAATATTGATAAGAATAATGTTTATGTTGTCAAGATTGGAAAGGATAAATTTGATTTGAGGAGGGAACATATAATTGTTGAGAGAGAAGTCCCTAATCAGTTCTCTGAAGGAGAATTCAGGAGAGGATTATTGTATCTGAATAAGGAAAGGACAGATGAATTAGAGGCAGAGGGTTATGCAAGAGAAGTCATGAGGAGAATACAGGCATTAAGGAAGAAAGCAGGACTGAATAAGACAGATGATATTTCTTTATTTATTAAAGCAGATGAAGACTTAATAAACATGCTTAATGATTGGGAAGATAACATAAAAGAGAAAGTTGGCGCAAAGAATATTAAAATTTCTTCATTAAATCCGGGAAGAAAACATAAACATCAAAGCAAAGAAAAGGTTAAAACAGAATCTTTTGAGTTATTTTTTAACAAGGTTTAGTTTGTCACTTCTAAGTGGTTAAATAAACGAAAGACTTATAAAGTGTTAGTTTTAATTATTCTATATTGGGGATTTATACTTAAAATGAAAAATAAAATTATAAAGAATATTAGAGATGGTATAGCAGTAGTTGCTGTATCTACCATGATTGGTGCACCTTTTGGATATTTTTGGACTAAAAACGATCCTTACAATAAATGGATTGAAAAGATTCAGGATGCCCCTACAATTGAAGCTAGGATTGATTCTAATAATAAACTTTGGGATAAATATATGGGGGAAAATATGCTTCATGGACAGCCAACTTATCATGCTTTTTTAGATGAGATTAAAAAGAGAAACGAAGGCAACATAATAATCTATAATAATGATCATTTTGATTTTAAAAAACAACCAATAAATTTTCCAGATGTAGATGGAAATGGGAAGGCGGGAGATGAATATAGAGTCTTTCCAAAGGTTAATCAGAATGGAAAAGATGGTATATAAAAAATCATAGATATAACCTAAAATGGACAGAAATAATTTTATAGATTGGAAGAAAATATCTGCAACAGAATTATTGTTGGGTATGGAAACTGTAGAATTGAATCAAAAAAAAGACCTTAAAAAGATAATTTATCAACTTGAAAAAAAAGGTTTTGTTAGAAATGCTGTTTTACTTAAAAAATATGGTAGTATAGATAGAGAAGAGTATATCAAATCTTTAGCAAATCCGAAGTGGGAAAAAGAAGTTAAAGATGTTCTTGGAAATGAAGTATATAGTTTACTTCCTAACGCTTACAGGGAATTGAGACATAGTAATAATTATCATGTTGGGGGGTATGATATCGATAAGAAAGTAAACGAAAATTTTGAATTATACTGGTCACGGATATTTCAAGGGTTTTGGGAAGACCCATTAAAGAAATTAAGTCAGAAGTTAGCGGTTGAATTTGAACTCAATCCTTCTCCAAAAAATGAACTTGAAGTTATTTTAGAATCAACAAAGATAGATATTAATGAATTGAGTAAAATAGAGAGAAAACTTTCAAATATATCTAAGTTACATAAAGAGTCTGAATATTTAATTTTCAATGAAGTTAAAGATTATGTTTCCAAAGATGAATCTGCCCTTTTAGATATTTATGGTTCTCTTGATAATTCAGATACAATAAATCGTAAAGAATTAAGAAAACAAATTAAGAAGAGTATAAAATCTATAACTTCCATCTTTGATCTTACGATTGGGATAGCAGAAATGGGTGGTGGAACAGCTAATTGGTATAAGACAAAAACTACAGAAAGGCATGTAAAAGAATTAAATAAAAAAATTGGTATTCTAACTGACAAAGAAATTGAATCATTTGATTCACTTAATAAAGAAGAATGTGGTGAAATTGTTGAAAATCTTAGAGATAAAGCTAAGATAATCTTATCTGATGGTAAAGAATTAACTAAAACAATGAATAAGTATATTGCGAATAAAGATAATAGGATAATCTCAGAAGGAAAAGAAACAATCAAAATAGTATTATCAGGGGAATATCCATGGCGTAGAAATCACTCCCTTTTAAATGGCACTTATAGTGTAAATAATCTTGAAGATTTAATAAGGACTTCATTGAGGGAGAAACAAGAAGTTGTAGAAGATTTTGAAGGGGATGTGATGGAATTATCAAGATTAAAAGTTGGGATTGAACAAATTTTAGATGGTGGTCCAACTACAGATTATACTCAAAATCATTTATCTACTGTACAAAATGATTATCATTTTCCAAATATTAAATATTCTAAAGAAACGATTAAAAAATTAAAACAAATTTCTAAGAAATTTAATAAAGATTTTGAATATTTAAGATCGATAGATCTATCTGATTTGGCTGTTTCTTCTAAATTAAAGAAGAAATCTTTAACTTATTTTATGGAAGAATTACCTAAAAATCCATTAGATGTTACATTTGGTAATGATTCTGGATGTTGTGTTTTTGTTTCAAAGAAGGCTAGAGAAATGCAAAATGGATTTGCTGTACCTTTTTATATTAATAACCCAAATGTTAGATTATTTGGAATTTATAGGAAACAAAATGGGGATAAAAAGAAAAGAATGGGCCTTGTTTTAGGTTTTGAGACTTGCAAAATTAAACCAATTCCTGACAAATATCATGGAGGTGTTTTAATACCTAATTCAAATAAAATATTATCTTGTAATAGTTTAGAGATTTCTCCACTAGGTTTTGCAGGGGGGAAAGATACTGTCAATAAATTAGTAGATTATGCAGAAGATTGGTTGATAGAATATGGAAAAATGAATGGGTATGATGGGGTTACAATGGGAAACCATAGTTATAACACCTCCAAGAATTATTCAAAAAATTCAGGAGATGTTGTTAATAACCCCCTTTTCTTTATGGGTCCAACAAATGTACCATATGCTGATATATTTTCTATGTATAAAGACGGATTTAGTCGACTTTTATTTAAACACGATGAGCTTAATGAAAAATTTAATCAAAAATCTTTGTCTAAAACATTCCATAGTCTCAATTCACACCAAAGAAATAATTTTATTTATAGCTTAAATCCAAAAGCTAGTGAAGATTTGAACACTGAAGAACCACTTATAGAATCGATTAGAACCCAGGGCCTAGGAACTACAAGAAATTCAAATTATTGGCTATATAAGAAGGAAAATTAAAATGAATAAAAAATATATCAGTATAAATAAGGAAATATTTCAAGTATATGATTTAGGTAATGGTGCTTGTACAGATCGTCCAGATAAAGAATCTGTTGAGTTTGTAGTTGCTTGGAATAGGCACACAAAACCATTTATACTTGACACAAAAAGTAAGATGGACACATATCATACTGTAAGTAATCTTAAAATAGCCTATAAAGTAGATACTAATTGCACTAAAACAATAGAAGATGCAATAAAATGGGTTTCTCATTTAGAAGAAAATTGTAAAGTGAGGTTTGAGAAAGGTGTTTTAGAAGGAAAATTAAAATGAAAAATGAATAAAATTAAGAAAAAACTATTAACAGGACTTACAGCAGCAAGCCTTATGCTTAGCGGTTGTGCAGATAAACAACCTAATGAACAATATCAAAATTTAACTGAAAATATTAAAAGCACGGTTGGGTATTTAAACATAGATCCAAATGATGCAATGGCTAGAGCAGATAAAATACAAGAATATGCCATGTTTGAAAAAGATGGAGTTAATAATTTTTATGGGTGGGATGGGGTTGCTGAAAAACTGCTTAATACAATCGCAATATATGATTGGGTAAGTGAAAATACAAAAGAGTTCTCATTAAAACAAAAAGCACTATCAAAATCAAGTAAAGTTTATTTAGATCCAATATTTCAAACATTTGGTGGAGAACATGAATTAGAAGTTGGAGAGTATCTTATTCAAATAGAAAAACATTATGGTGGAGAAGCAGGGAATGGAAAAATATATGGCGGATCTACAAAAATTTCAGTATATAAAAATATTGCAGATGCATTTCATAAACATATAGTCACAAAAATAATACCTACTAATGATAAAAATTTTAATCTTGATGAAATTTTAAAAGAGATTAATTAATGAATTAATATATAAAAAATAATTTCAATTCTCAACTTCTTCTAATTGATAATCAATAAGAGTCAAATACCAAGGGAAATCTATTATGATGTTTTTTGGTATTAATTTATTGCCTTTTTTAGAGAAATTTATAATAACTTCATTTATTGGCAATATTGGATAATCAATTGGTGCTCTTAGTGTTACAGTTGAGTCTGTTTCTGTTTTATCAATATAGAATTCCTTGAATGATTCGTCAATTAAAGCTCTGTGGGTCCCTTTTTCAAGCCTATTTTCCAATGCATCATGAATTATGTCAATAACTGATTTTGAAGAATCATTATTGTTGATTATTCCAGAATCTCCTGTATTTCGCTTCCATGCAATTTGTTTTGCCTTTTTATCCCAGAGATAGATAGATGTATCTTCCATCTTTTCTATTATCCTTACTCCGTCTTTGATATCTACCTGAGAATAAAATATATTAAGAAAATTTCCTAGGTCTAATCTTATACTAGAGCTGTCATTGCTTTGATAATAATGGACCTTGCAGTCAGGCAGAAACCAATGATTAGAAAAATAGTTCAATGAATCTTGAGATTTTAATGGAGAAATAGAATAAAAAAGGGATGTTGTTAATATTGCAAGGGATTTTTTAATACCCATAGTTATTTATCTTTTTTTGGTTCTTTTTTAGGAGATTTAGTTTCTTTCTTTTCTGTTGCTGGTTTTTCTTCAACTTTTGTTTCTTCACTTTTAGTAGAAACTTGTTCTACTTCTTTTTCCTCTACTTTTGGTTCTTCTTCTTTTTTGGTCTCTTCTTCCTCTTTTTTATCTACAGGAGCACCAACAAGCTCTGCTGTAATTAATCCGTCTTTATCTTTTACTGCATTTAATTTAACATGATGCGGCGGATTCTTTATGCCATGTTTCCATATTTCATCATTTAAGTATTTTCCAATCTTTACATTGTCTGATTTCATATGTTTAACTAAGAATTGTTTTAAAGCTGTTACTGCCTTCTTTGCACGTTTATACTTAGGAACTTTAAGAAATTCTTTTCTCAATGGAACATTATATGTTCTTTCTAATATTATTTCTTCAGCCATGTTATGCCTTTGTATTTGTTCTTCTCCAAGATCTCTTTATTTTAGTATGTCTGCCCGGATGGATTCGTCTTCCAATCCCATATATCTTTGGGACTGTCCAGAAAGGCGCCCATCTAGTCTGTTTAGCTTTTTTTGTTAATCTTTTTTTCTTGCTTGGGTGTATATATCTTGCCATTTTGCGAACTTTTTTGTGAGTAAAGCTTTAAGACATTAATCTTAAAGTTGTTTTATTTCTTTTTTTGCTCCTTTATCTTTTTGAGTGTTAATTTTTTAACTATTTCTTCAACCGCTTTAATCTCTTCTTTTTCTTTTTTCTTTTTCATAACTTCTTTTTTTATCTTTTTAGTTTTTTCTTTTTTCTTTTTTTCTATTTCTTTTACTTCTTTTTCAACTTCGGCTATCTTTTCTGATTTTTCTGGAGTTCTTTTAGCTGGTTTTTCTTTTGGTTTAGGCTCTGATTTTTTAGCAGGATTTTCCGGTTTTTCTTCTGCTTCTTGTGGTTTTGGTTTTTCTTCTTTCTTGTCTTGCGAAGTAGAACCTTGAAGACTTTTTTTATCTTCTTGTGGTTTCTCTGGTGCTCCTTTCACTTTCTTTGCTGGTTTCTCAACTGCTAGTTTTCCTTTTAGTTTCTCTTGCCTTGGTTTAGCTGTAGAAATTGGTTTTCCTTTGAGAATACCTAATGCCACCCTATCTAATAATGAGTTTCCTTTAGGAGTTAATATTCTTCCTTTATGTACCCCTTTTTCAGTTTGTTTTAACAACCCAGCTTCCTCTCCTTGCTGGAGTATTTTCCTTAGAATGTTTCCAGATCCTTTATAGAAATGTTCTGGTTTTACTCCTCTATTTTTTCTTCCACCATACTTTGTCCTTAATTTAGAGACGCCAATTGGTCCTAGTTTGTAAATTGATCTTAAGACTGCTGCAAATCTAAAATACCACCAATTAGGATCTTCTGGGGGCCTTTCTCTAGAATGACCTGTTTTAACGAACTTTGCCCACTCTGGAGCTTTAATCTCGTTAAATCCTTCCAATTCCTTTGCTAATTTTTCAATTAATTCGTTTGGGTTTACTTGGTAAATTGATACCATTATATCTACCTCAAGAATCCTCTAAACCATCTCTTGGTGATAAGAAGTAGTTTATAAAGTTTTCTTTTTTAGGAAACTTTATGGCTTTAAAACTCTAAGTCTTTTTTAGATTCATCTTCTTAATATCATATTTCTCTTCTTTAGTTATAAAAGAAGTAGCAACAATATGGAATTTCTTACTTAGATCGATTACATCTTTATGTGTTTTTTTGATTCTAGAATTCATCTTAGTTTTCCAATTATTCAATTCATCAAGCAATTCCTTTAGTTCATCTACTTTTTCCTCAACAATTGTTTCGGTTAAATCTTTGACGTCTTCCAATTTAATAGAACAAAGTTATAGGAATTTATATATTTTTCCTTGCTTTATTTGATTATAAATAGATCTTGATTAATTCTATCAATGTTTATTCCCTTTTCAGATAGTTTTTTAGTTATTATTAAATATTCTATTTCTGTAACAATTGTATTCTTATACTTTGCATCTGCTAATCCAATTGCATTTTCAAGATTCTTTACTTCTCTAAGGTCTGCTTCAATAAATATCGCATTTGATACATTTGATTGATTAAAATCAGATGTTCTGAACTTTGAGTTGCTGAAATCTGCATATCTTAGATCTGTTTTTCCAAGATTAGCGTAGCTAAAATCTGAATAATCAAAATGTCCTTTAGTCAATATGGATTTATACATGTCTGCACCAGTAAATGTGGAATAAAGTGCTTTTACATTATTCAGATTTGCCTGGAAGAATCTTGCAGAATTGAAATTGCTATAATAAAAATGTGATCCCTCTAAATTTGCCTGATAGAAATTTGCTTTGCTGAAATCCGCACTTGATAATATCTCATATCTAAGATATGCGTTAGTTAAATTTTCCCCCCTAAATTCTCTCTCGCCTTGTTTATATCTCTTAATAAGTTCTTTTGCGTTTTCTTGGGAACCTATTGGATAAGAATAATAATGTGTCTGAGAAACAGCAACACAGCTATCAAGAGACAGAGAGCTAAAAGATGCAGCTCCAGAGATTAATGCTATTTTTACTATCTTTTCTAAAGAGTTCATCCTAATATTTATTACTACTTGGTGGTATATAAATCTTTCTGGGAAGGCTAAACTTTTAAATAAATCAAAAACAACAATAGATAAATGGATAAAGAAAATCTGGAAGAGATCATTGAAAGTATAAAGTATGTGCAAGGGAAAAAAGAGGATAAAAAGGATTATCATTATACAACAATAACATTAAGTTCGTATGAATATACTACAACACTTTCAAAGCAAAATCAAACATGGTATACATTTATTCCAAGTAATGTTAGGATAAGAAGGGTTCCGCCAGCTGTTTTAGGGGAGAATGTGTTAGGAAGATCATTTCCAGGGTTAAAGATTGTTGAAATAAGAGATGATTTGTATGGAAAAGAATGGGAAGAAGTTATGAGGCATGAGATGAATCATATTAATTTTCCATATCTCACTGAAGGGCAGATAAGAACGAAGACAAAACAGGAGCTGCCTTTTGTGCCACAATATCATTAGAAACATTTTTATACATATCTCACTTAAATAATATAAAATGCCGATCATTAAAGGTATCTGTGAAATGTGCGGTGGAAGCCTTGATGAGGCTAGTAGGAAAGATGTTGGTGATACTTTATATGTTATTCTTAGGTGTTTGAAATGCAATCACGTTGTAGCAAGGAGTACTGTTGATTAATATGGTTCATGAAGGGTGGAAAAAAGAGATAACTGATAAGCTTAAGAACTTTGAGTTTGAAAAGCTACCACAAATTACTAAGAGATGTCCACAATGCCATTCAATAAGTCTTGATTTTGATGTAAAGACTGGCAAGATAAAATGCACCAAGTGTGGATTTGAAGAAAATTTGCCAGTTCTAGGATAAGATGGAGCTCAAATACCCTTATAAACAGATACTGATGTTTACTTTGATTTCTCTTGGTATCTTGGCTGTTGTTTATTTTCTTAAGCAATCTCTTTTTTCAGGGGAGGTGCCTCAAAATATATATGGGCAGGGATTTATGTATCTTAAATTTGCTGTTTTGGTTGTCTTTCTTCTTGGGATTATATTTTTAGTTAGGACAGCCAGCTCATTTATGCAGAAGAAGAATATATAGGATTAGTTCAGATTAAATTCCATAACCATTCTATTTATGTGTTTATAAAGCCCTGGACAAAATACATATGCCCTTGGCATTATGAATTCCTTTGTTGATTCTAAAATCCTTTTTTGCCTGGATTCCCTTGTTTCAAAGAGTCTATCAACAAGCCCATTTATGGTTCGTATATTTGCAGCCCTATCTGCTGCCATAATTATATTAATCCTTTTATCATTAAGTGAATAATCTACTATCTTTTCTCTGTGATTCCTCTTATAGGTTGGATGGTGTGGATGATGATCTGCTGTCATGCCATCAACCAAGTATGCAACATCTTCTCCAAATATGGAATTGATTGTCCTTAAAGAAGTATCTGTATCTTCTACAACATCATGCAATAATGCAGCTTTTATTGTTGTAGAATCAGCGCCAGCAAGTGCAGAGAGATAAGAAACTTCTACCGGATGGTTAAAGTAGGGCTCTTTGCTCTCTCTGAACTGGCCAGCGTGTGCATTTTTGCTTAGTGTGTATGCATTGGCGATGTTTTGATAATCAAAATTTGAATTTATAGCTTTTAATAATAAGATAAATTTATTTATGGGAAAGTCATATGTTACCTTGTCCCCTATTAAGTTGTCGTAGATACTTATACCCCCAGTGTAGTTTCATTAGTAGTTAGCTAGCCATAAATTCTTGGGTATTATATGATATTTTTCTAGGGTAATATCAACTACTGTGCCATCGTCTTTCATAAACTTGACATGATTCTCACGATGGCTTTCTGCATCCCTTAAACTGGCCACTAATTCATAGTCCTTCATTTCTAGGCCAAAGTTTTCTTTTACAAAACCCCTTTCCCATTTCCTCCATTTGCCGAAGCAAGGAGGAGACTCTCCATTAAGGATAAATTCTTTCATTTTATTATTCCATAGTATCTGCTTCTTCCCAGCCATTCATGAATGCTTCTTCTTCTGCTGAGATTTCATCATTTTCCAACAAATGGTCTGTTCCATTTCTAGAATAGATGTTTCTTGCGTCATAAAACTCTTCATTTTCTATGAACCCGTCATTTTCCCACTTAAGATATGTTTTTTTATCTTTAATCATATTTCGACACCCCCGTGTATTTTATCGGAAAAGTATAAAAATTACAATTTTCCGGAAATCTTACAATTTATATGGTAAATATAATATATATATCTTCTGCTTATATTTTATAAGTTTTATATAAAAACGAAAAGTTTAAATATAATCATGCTTTTCTTTAATTTAATTAGGGGGTGAATTCAGTATGAGACGAAAAGTTATACAAATTGCAGGAAGCACTAAAATTATTTCCTTGCCAAACAAATGGTGTAAGGAGTTTAATATAAATAAAGGAGATGAAATTAATGTAAACATAGATGGAGGTACTATTCATGTAAGTCCAGTTAGGGGATCAAACGTAGAGCAAGCAGAGATAGATGTATCTGATATGGAAGATATGGCCGTAAGGGTAGTTCATGCAATGTACAAGAGGGGGGTTGATGAACTGAAAGTTAATTTTAAAAATCCTTCCCAGATAAAAGATATTCAATCTGCAATAGGGAAAGAGGCTATGTCTTTTGAGATTGTTGAGCAAGGAAGGAATCATGTTGTTATTAAAAGTGTAGCAGAGAATTTGGAAGAATTTGGACCAATATTAAGGAGGACATTTTTACTTCTAATAAATATGGCAGAAGATATTGAGCTTGCACTCTCTAAAAAAGATTTTCTAAGATTGAATGAAATTGTTTTCTTAGAAGCAACCAATAATAGATATACAACCTTTTGCAGGAGGTTATTAAACAAAAAAGGTTCAACAGAGTATAAAAAAATAGGTCCAATTTATTATATAATCGAAGAATTAGAAAATATAGCTGATTATTACAAATTCATATGTAAGAGATATGTAACATTCAAAAAAGATGAAGGGATTGAATTGGATGAAGAAGCTTTTGAGATATTTAAAGGGGTAAATGGGTATCTAAAAGATTTTTATACTTTATTCTATAAATATGATAATAAATTAATAAATGATATGTATACAAAAAGAAAAGAATTATTGAAAAAGTGCTTAGATTGTGTTGAAAAAAGTTTTACGCAAAGAACTAAGAAAGGGATTCGATCATGTCCTGTTTTATTGTATAATTCATGGACAATACTTCAACATACTTTTTGTATGGTTGGGCCCTATCTTACTCTTAAGGCGGGAAGGAATCTTGAAAAAAAAGAGATATAATGAATTATGGATAAATAATTATCTCTTTAATTTATCAAAGTTTATGTTGTTTGATCTGGAAATTTTACTTGCAACACTATATAAATTTCTAAAATAATTTGATATTTCTTTATCTTTTTCATTATTACTATCTTGCAAACCATCCATATATTCTAATTTTGCTTTGGTTGAAGGTGCAATTCCTTTCAGTGAATTTGTAGTTACGTCTTCCGTTGCCTTTTCTAAGCTAGTATTACTTAAAGAAGGGGTAGATAACATTTTGATTGTAGTCTTATTTTTACTAAAGTATTTACTTCTAGACTTCTTAAAAAAATCACAACCAATAAATGCATACTGTTTTGCCATTTGCCCATAATGCATCATCTGACTTTTGTGTTCTTGAATTTTATTATCATATGTTTGTTTATTTATCTTATTGTTTTTAAATAATTCTTCATTACGTACTGCATATTTTGTTATAAATAAATTTCTTTTTCTTAAATTACGGTAATATCCCATTAATAAAAAATCTAACCAAAATTTTGGATCATTATCCTCAAAATTATTTAACCTATCATTGACCCCTTTCATAAAATTAGTATAGTGATATAATCTTTTACCTAAACTTTTGTGTGGTGGGTTTCCACTGTTATCCTTTTTGATGTTAAATTCATAACTATCAATTATATGAAATAAATCTTCTAATATATGACTGTTCTTAAATGCTTGATCCCAATGTGCGAACTTACGCTGAATATTCTGTTTAATCTTCCTATTTATTTGTGGTAAATAGCCTCCTGGATATTTATCATGTTTTTTTAAGCCAAAATTATGAAGTAGTTCCTTAATCCCCACATTTACTCTTCTCATATCCCACCCAGAATTTCCCGGACTATTATCTAAATTCCTTGAGAATAAATTAATATCCCTATTAGTTAAATTATCAAACAAAGATAAAGATTCTTTAAAATTATTAAAATCCTTTTCAGTTAATCTATTTGGGTCTTTATCATTACTAATATTATAATGATTAAAATCAGTTATTGCATCTATCATGTTTTCTTTATAACCAGAAATTAACTTATTTTTTATAGATCTCTCAGTCACACCATTAAGAAGCTCTGTATTATTCTGCCATACATTTAATTCATTAATATTCACTTCCATTATTAAATTCAATATATTGGAGTACCAATTGCGTTGTTTATTGGTTAGTGTAACAACATTTATTTGTTCATTTAATTTTTTAAATACATAACCTATTGAAGGTCCAATAGTCACCTCACAAATAACTTGTCTGTGACGAGATGGAAGAGAAAGCAACTGATTATCTTCAGCATCTACTAACTTTTCAAGAGATTCACGACGATCTTTTGGGATAGAAGGACAAGAAAAAATTAAATTTGGAAGTTTAAATTCATTCCCCTTATTCAATTTATTATAATTTAAAAATAATTTCAAGTCCTCTCTATGCTGAGTTACGTTACTTGTATCTTCAAATTTTTTTATATAATATGCCTGATGGCCAGACTCAAAAACTTCTTTATGTGAATATTCATTTGCTACTCCAACTTCTTTTACTTCCCCATATTTCCTATCTGGATTAATATTTGTGATTATACCTGTTGCGCAATCAGTGGCGAAGCTTGGATGTACCATTCCAGCATTCATAGAGATTCTATCATGAAAATAATTAGTAAAATGAGTAAGTCGGTGTCTCTTGTCTGACAACTTGCCAACTGAGACCCTGCTTTCATAAGTTTGCCAATCATTTAGTCTTACCATAAACCTAACTTGACTGTCTAATACTTCTTCATCTCTCCTTTTGATGAGTGCTTTTATTTTTTTATAAAAATCTTCCCTCTCAAATGGTCTCCATAAATACTCATCAATCTTAGGTCTATTAGAAATAATATCTTTATTCCCCATTCTTGAAATATTTTTCTTTTCAGTAGTCATTCCCATAAATAAAGCCTTTTCATCTATTACCTTTAGTTTAGGAATTAAATCATAAAAATTTTCAACAGAAAAATCTCCATCTTCAAAAAATATTTCAGACAATATTATGTCAAAAGGAGTATCAAAAAAAGTTTGAAGTGCAGCTTTCTCAGAGGTAACCATTGTTGCTGAGTATCCAACCTTATTTAATATTTGTTCTAGATTATAATTTTTTTTTGTATCAACTATTAAAATATTCTTCTTCCCATATTCTCTTAATTGGTTTTCTAACTCTGAGGTATCTTTCATTGTATTAACCGATATTTAAACATAGT
>JAHWIG010000034.1 GCA_019322735.1 Candidatus Woesearchaeota archaeon
ATGGTTTCTCTAAAGCTAAAGAATATATCAGAATACAAGTAGGTTATTCTGAAGTTACTTTATTTGGTGATAGTTCTAAAAAACAAGCTATAGCACATAAACAATATACAGACGCAGTTGGAGAATTAATGAATTGGATGACAAATAATTCCAACGCAAGTCATACAGATATTTATAATGAAGGTGTTAGACTTGTGGATGGAGTTAATCAAGAGAAAGATAACAAAGCATCTATTAAGGGTATGAAAGATAAAATCCTTAATGATACAGCAATAGTAGCTGGTAAGAATGTTACAGGACATAATTTGTATGATGCTAAATTTAAAATGTATTTTGAAGGAACATGGAATGAACATGAGGCTTGGTACGATGGTTATAAGCACAATGACTTTGCAACTATTTTTTTAGATATATTAAATTTATGTAATAAATCATTTCTTGTATCTTGATCAATCTGGCCCACATCATAACTATTTTTAATATCCCATTTTTCTAAATTGCCAAAATAAAGATCTTCATATAATTGAGCCTCAACTTCTAAATCATTAAACTTTCCTTTTACTTTATCTTCTTCAAGCATAATGCCATATTCATTGTATTTTTTATTATCCAGCCCTTCAAATTCTTTCACAATTTCTTCAGCAGTTGCATAATCATCTTCAATTAAAGCTGTAGTATATTTAACTTCTAAATCTTCGATGAGTGTTTTCTTATCTATTTGAAGAGATTTTTCTTTATCATCTTCTATCTTAATAGATCTGTCGGCCCATATTTTTACTTTATCTCTAAATGCTTTTTGATCATCTTCGTCTAACATTTCATAAATAGCCTGGAGCCTAGCTGATTGTATAGAGGCTTTAGCAACAACAAGAGCATTTTTCTTATCTATTGCAGCAATAGTTTCTTGATCAGCTCCCTTTGGATAAACTGTTTTTTGAGGAAGAACATTAAAAGATCCTTTTCTTACTTCTTCCCAAATTAAATTTTGATGAGCAACACCTTTATTATAATTATCATCTGTATCTACAAATTCTGAAAATAAATAATTTTTATATTGTTGTATTACTTCTGCATCCCAAGCATTAGACCATTTAAGAACTTGATCAGCAGTAACATTAGCATCAATCATCTCTTGTGTATATTGTACTTTTAGTGCTAATAAATATTTAGCTAAAGAAATTTTAACTGTTTTATTTCCAACTATCATCTCAATTTCTGCACCTAAATTAACAATATTTGTTATTTCCTTAATTTTATCGTAACCATAAACAACAGCAGTAGCATTTTGTTTTTTCTTATGATCAGTAACTAAAGTATCTGCATAAGAACTATAATAAGAATTGGCAGTTATTGCTAATTTTGCATTAGCTGCAATAGCAGCATCTGCATCTAAAGGTAATAAAGCATCCGAGTAACCATCTACAACAGCATCCAATCTATTTTTATATTGATCCAATGTCATTGGAGTGCCTTTAGTAGTTAAAAGATGAGCCTCTATTCTTAAATCCATAAAATATTTTTGAGCATGAATAGCCATCTCTCCAGCTAAAATATTAATATGAGTAGCTCTAATAGCTTTGCCAAAAGTAGTTGTTTTATTTCCACCTACTAAATTTTCTCTATCAGTAGGATTGGCTAAATAAAATTGTTCAATAGATATAGGATTTTCTGCTGCAAATTTTTTTCCCTTTTCTTCCATCTCAACATCCAAACCTTTTACAGCAAAGGTATTAATAGCATCTAATCTTTGGTTAAGACTTTGCCATCCAGATGCCATCTCTTGATATTGAGGGAAACTAACAGAAGGAATTGATACTCCTTCAACTAATCCACCTCTATATATTTTTCTTTTCTTTTGCCATTATGTTCCTGGTTTAGTTGTTCCTGTTACCGGTGTTGTTGTAAAAGCTCCGGTCATTCCAGCCATACCTATATCGGTTCCCAATCCTGTAATAGCATTAAGAATACCAAATTTTTTAGCCATAGCTCCAGCAGTTTTTAAATTAGTAAATTGTAAGATACCAAGATTTTGCATTAACTCCTGGTTAATTCCAGATAATCCAAAATCTTCTGAACCAGATCTTAAAGTTACCCATTGATTAGTTAATACAGATCCTTCATTGGTTAATACACCACCAGCAGCTCCACGAGCAATAATAGCTGCTAGGGCTGAATTCGTTGCTGATAAAGCCTTAACTCCATTTTCTTTAGCCTCAATTCTTTTTTCTTTATATTGTAATAATGAAATATCTGCTTGAGCATCATAGTAGGCTTTGGTTGCCATACCTTGCATATATGTGCCATAAGCCTTCATTGCACTTGAGGCTACTGCGA
>JAHWIG010000009.1 GCA_019322735.1 Candidatus Woesearchaeota archaeon
GGTAATTCTAAGTCATATAAAATTTAAAAAAAAAAATAAAAAAATTTATTCAACATTTGTTACTAGTTGACCTGTTTCTGTATGAGTTAGACCTGCTTGAGATGTAAATTCTATTACTACATCTGCTTTAAATCTATCTCCTGTGTCACCATTGTCACAGTCAGTAATCTCAAATGTTTCTTGGTTTGCGTCTGAAAAATCTATGGCATCAGAACCAGCATTATTACACCAATCACCAAAACTTACAACAAAATTGTCTAAATCTTGTCCCAGACCATTCTGAATAACTAAAGTTATACTATCACTTGTTACTTTATGATCAACACAGCTTAAACCAGGTAATAATACACAACTTTCTGGCAAGAATTTAGCTGGATTTAATACTCCAAAATATGCTAATGCAGATATCGCGATAAGAACAACTAATATTGCCCAGCCATAGGTCATCAAGAACTCCATAGCTGCTTGTCCCTTTTTTTTCAAATTAATCACCTCGGCTATTATATTAATATTAAGTATTTGTATTTATTTATCCCTTACTAGTATATAAATTTAGTGGTTTCAATTATTTGGTATTTTTAAGAGATTACTACTATTAAGAGAATAAGAAACTATAAAAGTGTAATTTGACTGCAGAAACTTAGAAATCACAAAATGAAAAAAAGAGGGCAATTAGCATTAGAATATATGATTCTCATAGGTTTTATTTTGGCTGCACTAAGTCCTTTGATTTATTCTCAGGTTAACAAATATGTTGTTAAACAAAGAATAAATGATGCCAATACATTAGCTAATGATATTGCAAAGTCTGCAGATTCATTGTATTCTTTAGGGCCGGGAAATCAGAAGTATATGTATATAAATGTTCCAAAAGGGATGGAAGGTGTTGAGATATATAAAAGAGAAATATCATTTACTATGACCACTCCGGATGGTGATCAGACTATTATTCTTTTGACTAAAGGTTATGTTACTGGAGTAATTCCTCTAGAACCTGGAACACATCGTATTTCTATGAGGGTTTTGGGAAATGGTATTGTTTTGATTGGAGATCCTTATTGTAGTATTAAACCTGTTGTAAACTGTACTAGTGGAAGTGGACTTAATCCTTTAATCTATCTTTATGAACCATATAATTCCATGGTTTCTCTTTATAATGAAGGGGAAGATGAAGGTGGTGAAGAAGTTATTGCTGCGAATTATAGTCTTTGTTGTAAGGATACTGTACAGATGGGTGGGGGAGCTGGAGAAACAGTATTATTCTGGCTTAATGATGATCTTAGTTCACATGTAGCAGAAAGTAATATATCTGGGTATGGTATTGCTGCAAAAATACATCGAAAAACCGATGGAGAACAACTTACTTGTACATATGTAAATAATAGTGTTGACTTTTGTTCAGAGCTTGGCGAAGATTATTATTGTATGGTAACCCTACAAGATAATTATTATAATGCAACTGATGAAGGGGATTATGTGTTGTCAAATTCACATGTTTCAGATTGTGATGGGGACTTTGATGATTATACTATTAAGGTTTGTTGTACTATCCCACCAGAATAGATTCTATGAAACAGAAAAGATCTCAGGCAAGTATTGAATACTTAATCATTTTTGGAACATTATTGATATTTTTAATTACAATTATCTATTATTTCATCCAGACAGTTCCTGAAGAAATTAAAGTGAAGCAGGCAACAGATGCTGTTAATAAAATAGCAAGAGCTGTTGATACTGTGCATGCTGTTGGTCCAGGATCAAGAAGGATTATTTATGTTCATGTTCCTAGGGGAACACAATATATTAATCTGACTACATTTACTGATGGAGTTGGCGGAGAAATATCATTAAAAATGGATTATGGAGGTAGGCCAGTAACCTTTTTAGCCATTACAAATGCAAATATTACTGGAAGTATCCCACCCGGAAAAATATTGTATAAATTACTGATACAGACAACAGGGGATAGGGTAGTCAATATTACATCACAATGAGAAAACAAAAAACAAGAAGATTTATGTCTTCATTCTTTTTCATTTCAAAAAACAAAATGAAAAAAAGTCAAGTAGCAATTGAATTTTTGATTGTAATGAGTATCATATTCTTTTTAGCTACATTTGTTTTGTATGATATTTTTAATAAAAGAAGCCAGATTGCTGATACTTCTGAATTTTTGCTGAAAAAAGGGTTATGTTTAGGGGTCTCATCTTTTATCAGTGGAGTTTATACTAAAGGAAGCGGAACAGAAGCTTATATGAAAGTTAAAGGAGACCAATTATCTTACAATCTTACTATCCAGCCACGTGCAAGGAATCTTTTTGTTGGTGATAAAAAAGCAGCTTATTGTACTATCCCAATAAGCAGTGTTTCCAATTCAACTGAAAAAATTGATTGGTTTAAGTTTGAGTTTGATGTTGATAATAGGGTATTGAAGTTTGAAAATATTGACAATTTTGTTGTAGTTAGTATGGAGGGAGATTCTGTTGACAAACCAGTGGATGATCATGATACCGAATGATGAAAAATAAAAACAATAGTATTAATCTCTTTTATTTTGGAAATAAAAAGAGCCAATCAGTGGTTATTGATTTATTTATTGCATTATTTGTTTTTATATTAATTATGTCAATAATCACAATAATGTGGAACAGATATAATTTGGATCTTAATCAGAAGATTACCCAGAAAGATATGTGGCTTAAGGCATATCATATTACTGATCTGTTAGTTGAAAGTCAAGGAAATCCAATTGATTGGGAAATAAATATCTCTAATATTAGCTATGTTAGGAATCATGTAAGCAGTATTGGTTTAGTGAATCTTGATAGGCAATTGTCTTTAGACAAGGTAGAGGCATTTAAGATACTTTCAAATTCAACTAATTATAATATTACTAGAGAGTTGTTGAATATTGAAGGGTTTGAATTTTATTTTACATTGTTTCATTCTTCTGGACTTATTTTTGAAAGCGGTAACAGTCCCATTTTTTATGGGGACCTTATATCTGGTAGAACAACAACAATAAGAAGATATGTAAGTTTTGAGGAATGTAATGAAAATAAATGTATACTTGAATTTTCACTATGGGAATGGGAATAAATAATTGGAAGAAGAAAGGTATTATTTTAACAATAGACAGCATAATAGCAATAACTTTAGTAACATTGATACTTATTGCTACAACAAATTATTTTGTTAGATCCCAGGGAGATGTACTACCAGAGCTGCAATTGGTAAGGACTGGTAATGATATCATTACTTTATTGGATAATGTTGATGATTTTGAAGGAATGGATGCTGATGAATTAAGTGGGCATTTGGAGAGTTTACTTCCAGCTACATATGAAATGAAGATAAATCTGACTCTGAAAAATGGTTCTAGTATAGAGACAGAATCAAAAGAGATTCCGGATGATAGATTTATTGGGACTGGTGAAAGGATTTTTGTAATATACTATGAAGATGAATTAACATTTGGAATAGCGAGGTTTTGGATATGGTCAAAAACTTAAAAAACAAGAAAGGAATATTTTTTACAGCCCTTTTAGTGTTAATGGCATCAACATTGCTGACATTATCAGTACTATTATTCTATAACACCCTTGAATCTGAAAAGAGATTTGTTGAATTAGCTAGTTTGGATACTGTTCATAACCTTTATGGCTCTGTTGAGAATAGTATAATAAAAATAGTTCAGGGGATAACTATGAGAAATTACATTTCCGTAGATTATTCTGAGGAGTATATTGAATTTAATTGGAATCTTAATGATACAGAAATTATTGATATTTCTTTAAAGCTAGATGAGTTTGAAGAGTTTGTTACAGATAAATATCATTTTATTAATATTGATAATAACCTAATGAGTAGCAGTGTTATAGGGATTGAGGTAGATCCTCCTGGAATTGATGTACGAAGGGAATGGGGAATAAAGATAATTTAAGTAGTTACTATTTTAGAATTGTTACATATTTATTTAAATTTGTTGATAAATTAAAACTATTATATGGTTGAGGGCGCAGAGTTAGAGAAAAAGAAGAAGGAATTCCATGATGCTTCTGTTGAGATAATAAAATTGATAGATAGTGGCCATGTCGATGAAGCTCAAAAACTCTATAATCTTTATACAAACATATACTATGATATACTGCCTTCATTAAAAGGGGATGAGTCTTCACAATATTATCAAGATTTAATTCAGGTTTACAATAAGCTTAAACCGCATCTTGTGACTCCAGGAGACGTATCTGGTGCAGGTAATGTTTACAAGACAGATATAGATACGTTATATGAGTGGATCCAAGAGAAAAAGGGGATTACATTAAAAGATGTCCAGAAGAGATTTAGGATTGATAAAAAGAAATCAGATGAGTGGGCAACAATATTGGAAAAAGGCGGATTAATTAAGGTTAAGTATACATTCCTTAAAGGAGTTATACTGGAAAAAATAAAATAAAATGCAAGTCATTGCACAATATAAATTAACTGTTGACAATATTGAAGTAGGTGTGAGAGTTATCTCTGAGAAGGGTGTAAATAATAAATATCAATTGTTAACAAAGGAATTAAGTGAGGCAACAAAGGCATTGCTTGATAATATTCGCGACCAATTGGTTTCTGACGTAGAAATTAGTTCTGCTGAAATTTTAGATCCAAATGCAGTCTTAAAGATTAAAGAAAAATTTAGAATTAGTGCAGATGAATTTATCAGTAAGAAACTGCCAAAGATAAATGAAGAGACAAAACAGTTATTGATAGGTACATTATTACATGAGACAATTGGTCTTGGTAAGATAGAATTCTTACTGGCAGACCCCCATCTTGAGGAGATTGTTGTTAATTCTGCTAAAGAGCCAATCAAGGTTTATCACAAAAATGTTGGGTGGCTTGATACTGATATTATGATGGAAGATGAAGAACAGGTGTTAAATTATGCTAATACAATAGCAAGAAGAATTGGAAGACAAGTAACAACTCTTAATCCTTTACTTGATGCTCATCTCATTACCGGGGATCGCGCAAACGCTGTTTTGTACCCTATCTCTAACAGGGGCAATTCCCTCACCATAAGAATGTTTGCGCGCGATCCCTGGACCTGCATAGATTATATAAAAAATAAGACATGCAATGTTGAAGTATTTGCCTTAATTTGGATGGTGATGGAATATGAGCTTAATATGCTGATTTCTGGAGGAACTGGAAGTGGAAAGACATCTATGTTGAATGTTTGCATGCCATTTATTCCTCCAAATCATAGAATTATTTCTATTGAAGATACAAGAGAATTGCAATTGCCAAAATATTTGCATTGGGTTCCATTGGTAACAAGATTGCCTAACACAGAAGGAAAAGGAGAAGTAACAATGCTTGATCTTCTTATTAATTCCCTTAGAATGAGGCCAGACAGAATTGTATTGGGAGAAATGAGGAGAAAAGAAGAAGCAGAGGTGTTGTTTGAGGCAATGCATACTGGCCATAGTGTTTATAGCACTGTTCATGCAGAAAGTGTTTCTGAGACCATTCAACGTTTAATTTATCCACCTATTGATATTCCTGCAAATCTACTTCCTACTGTAAATCTTTGTTTAGTTATGTATAGGGAAAGAAGAAGAGGGATAAGAAGGGTTTTCCAGCTTGGTGAATTCATTAGAGCAGAGACTGAGGATGGAATCGCTGTCAGACCCAATATAATCTATAGATGGAATCCATCTACTGATAAGATTGAAGAGAGTTTGAAGGCTTCAAAATTATTTGAAGAATTAAGTTTGCACACTGGATTAAATAAAAGGGAAATAGATGATAAGATTGAAGAAAATAAAAAAATATTGAATTGGATGTTGAAGTACGATGTAAGAGATGTTCATAGTATTGGTAAAATTATGAATGAATATTATTTCAATTATGAAGGGGTTATCGATACTGTAAGAAGGGGTTTGCATCCAGATACACTGGTGAGGTAGTTTATGATGAATATTCCTTATTCGTTTTTGCCTCAGAAATTGCTGAGAAAAATTTCTAAGTATTTGCTTGTCTTAACTAAACCATTAGAAGGAATTTTTCCTTATTTGGGCATTACCTTAAGACAGGCAAGATTTAAGGTTGGTTCAGCAGAATACCTTGCGATGTGCCTGTTTTCTGATATCTTTCTGTTTACTTTTTTTCTGGTTTTTTCTAATATAATTATTTCATCTCTTGATTTTGCAAGCCCTTTTAAGATCTCATTCTTTATCTCATTTTTTCTTTTAATATTTATAGGACTCCAACAATTGGCATATCCAAAAGTGATGATTGCAAAACGTATCAGAAATTTAGAAAGAAATCTTTTGCCTGCAATGCAAAATGCATTAGTTCAATTAAAAGCAGGAGTTCCACTATTTCATATTATGGCTCAGATATCTATTGGGGGTTATGGTGAGGTATCTAATGAGTTTTTGAAAGTTGTAAGGGATGTTAATGCAGGAAAGCCGCAGATACATGCATTAGATATGATTGCTTTTGAAAATCCTTCCCCTTATTTTAGGAGAGTTATATGGCAGCTGAGCAATAGAATAAAAACAGGAGCTGATCTTGCTGAGACTGTTAAGGAAATAACTATTAATCTGTCTAGAGAACAGATTGGACAGATAGAGAAATATGGTGCTCAACTTAGCCCATTATCAATGTTTTATATGGTCATTGCTATTATCATGCCTTCTTTAGGATTAACTCTGTTGATTGTTATGGCTTCATTTATGTCTCTATCTGCTATAGGAATTAAGACAATGTTTTGGAGTTTATATGGTGTTACATTATTTGTACAGGTGATGTTTTTAGGTATCATTAAGGCTAAGAGGCCAAATTTATTAATTGATTAAAATGAACTACGGATTTATCTCCCAGCTGTATCCTGGAAAAATAAGGAAAGATTATCTTAGATTATTGTCTTATTTTGATCTTACTGTAAAAAGGGAGTATGTTCTTGGTTTTATTCTTTTTAGTGGTATTGGATTGGCTTTAATCTTTTCATTACAGATTGCTGGTTTCTATGCCGCTCCATTTTACATTCTTTTTATTGCTTCATTTTTTGTTATTGAATTTTTGATACATATGCTACTGACTTTAGCTGCTGAAAGAAAAGCTAAATTTGTTGAAGACGTATTGCCAGATGTACTGCAGTTGATGGCCAGTAATCTGCGGGCAGGATTAACACCAGATAAAGCATTTTTAGTCTCAACAAGGCCAGAGTTTGGCATTTTGAATAGGGAGATAAATCGGATTGGAAAGGAAATAACTACTGGAAGAGATATGGATCATGCGTTGAAGTCATTTTCTAAAAGATTTAAGTCAGAGATATTAGCTAAAACAGTTGATTTAATTTTACTTGGCCTACAATCTGGGGGTGAATTCTCTAATCTATTGGATCAGACAGCTGATAATCTAAAGCAGCAGAAATTAATAAGGCAGAAGGTAAGATCAAATGTTTTGATGTATACTATCTTTATATTCTCTGCCATTTCTTTTGGCTCTCCGATACTTTTTGGTTTTAGTTCTTTCCTTATTCAGATATTGATAAAAAATTTAAGTTCTATTGAAGGGGTTGGCGGTCAGTTGGGTCAGCAGGTCAGTTTACCTATTCAGATGTCTCAAGTTGCAATCACTCCTGAGTTTGTTATCCTGTTTATTATCGTATCATTGATAACAACATCTATAATGGGGTCATTTGTTCTTGGAGCAATATCTAAGGGAAAACCAAGGGAAGGATTAAAGTATATTCCGTTACTTTCTTTTTTATCTGTTGGTTTGTTTTTCTTAATTAGATTTATTATCATGAATACTTTTGGTGGATTACTTGATTTTTAGATTTCGTAAGATTTTTATACTATATTCTTTATTCTTTTGTTTATGGTTAAAGAAGAGAAAAAAGAGGAAGATAAAAGTGGAATAGGGGCGTTGCACGATTTCTTGGGAATCCATAATAAAAAACCAGCAGAAGAGAATAAAGTAATAGGGGAAAGAAGGGTTAGAGAATTTGATATGACCAATAGAATTCCCAGTGGAATTCCTGGTTTTGATAATCTTATTGAAGGCGGATTTAATATTGGTTCGAATGTGTTAGTTATGGGCGGTCCTGGAACAGGCAAGACAATATTTTCTATACAGTTCTTGATCCAAGAAATGGATAAGTTTGGAGTTGTTGTATATTTTTCTTTTGAAGAGAAAAAAGAGGAACTATATGAAAATATGAAACAGTTTGGTTGGGATCTTGCAGCATATGAATCTCAGAAGAAATTTTATTATATTAATTATACTCCAGATCAGATTGAATCATTATTAGAGGAAGGCGGAGGAACATTAGATCAGTTTATGAAAAAGATTAAACCAACTAGATTGGTCATAGATTCTATAACTTCATTTACATTATTAGGAGGAGACGAGATAACTAAGAGAAAAAATGTTTTGGGATTATTTGATTTGATTACTAAATGGGGATGTACAACATTATTTACATCACAACACACTCTTGCAGGGAAAATTGAGCATGAAGCAGCAAGCTTTATTGAATATGAAGTTGAAGGAATTGTCCTGTTATATTTTGTAAGGAAAGGAATGTTGGGGGAAGGCAGAGAAAGAAAATTAGAAGTTCTTAAGATGAGGGGGACATCCCATGAGAAAGGTGCTGTTAGTTTTAATATTGGGGATAACGGGATAGCTGTTGGATAATACAAAACATTTTTAAACATCTTTTGATAAGAATTCTTTAATCATGAAACACATGAAGACTTTCATCTCCAAGTTTATTCATAAGAAAGCATGAAAACACAATGAGACTAAAGTCTCCAAGCCTTTTCATTTCAAAAAACAAAATGAAAACAGACAAGGAAATAAAAAAAGAGTTTAGGAAGATAGCTAGCAAAGATCCTGATAAGTATTATGCAACTAAAATATTGAAAGAATCAGGATTCAGCAGGCAGAAATGCAGTAAATGCAGTGTTTTTTTCTGGAAGACAACTAAAAGTAAGGTATGCGGAGATGCTGCTTGTTCAGGCGGATTCAAATTTATTGGAAATACTCCAGCAAAAAAGAAACTGGATTATATTGGTGTATGGAGAGAATTTGCAAAATTATTCAGCAAATTAGGGTATAAACCAATAAAGAGATACCCAGTAGCAGCAAGATGGAGGGACGATACTGATTTTGTTCAGGCCAGTATTTATGATTTTCAGCCATGGGTGGTAAGCGGAGAAGTCAAACCGCCAGCAAATCCATTAGTTATTCCACAATTCTGTTTGAGATTTAATGATATTGATAATGTCGGAATAACAGGGCAGCACTATGTTGGATTTGTCATGATTGGGCAGCATGCTTTTGTACATCCAAAAGACTGGGATCAGGATAAATATTTTTCAGATATAAAATTATGGCTAAACAAGGGTCTTGGATTGGAAGATAAGGAGATAACGTTCCATGAAGATGTATGGGCTGGAGGAGGTAATTTCGGGCCATGCATGGAGTTCTTCAGCAGGGGAATGGAACTAGGAAATCAAGTTTATATGATGTATGAACAGACAGATAAAGGAAAAAAAGAGCTGAAATTAAAAGTATTAGATATGGGGATGGGCCATGAAAGGAATGCTTGGTTTACCAATGGAACTTCAACAAGCTATGAAACTACATTTCCACCAGTTATGGAAAAACTGTATAAGAAAACAGGAATAAAACAAAATAAGGCTTTAATGAAAAAATTCATTCCATATGCCGCTTATCTAAATATTGATGAAGTTGATGATATAGATAAGACCTGGAGATTTGTTGCTAAGAAAATTAATATGACTGTCAAGGAATTAAAAAAAGAGATAATTCCATTATCAGCACTTTATTCGGTTGCTGAACATTCTAGGGCTTTGTTGTTTGCATTATCAGATGGTGTTTTGCCTAGCAATGTCGGTGGGGGGTATAATTTAAGGGTTATATTAAGAAGGGCATTATCATTTATTGATAAATATGATTGGGATGTAAAATTAATAGATGTATGCAAGTGGCATGCAGCATATCTTAAACCTCTATTTCCAGAAGTAAGTGATCATTTAGATGATGTTGAAAAGATATTGGCGGCAGAAAAGAGAAAATATCTAGCAACAAAAGAAAATTCTAAGAGGATAACACAAAACATAATCAAACAAAAAATTACAGAACAGAAATTATTGCAATTATATGATAGTCAGGGAATTCAGCCAGAGATGATTAAGGAAGAGGCAAAGAAATTAGGAAAAAATGTAGAAGTTCCAGAAGACTTCTATGCTAAAATATCAGAACTGCATGAAAAGAAAGTTCAAGCTCATGAAACTAAAAAAGCAGAAAAATTAAATTTAGATAATGTTCAGGATACTGAAGTACTTTATTACAACGATTACAGAAAGGTAAAATTCGGAGCTAAGGTTGTGAAGATAATAAATAAAGATGTTATATTAGATAGGACATACTTTTATCCAACTTCTGGCGGACAAGTTCATGATACAGGTTTCCTGAATGGAGAACCTGTTATTGATGTTTTCAAACAGGGAAATATTATTGTTCATGTTATGGAGAATAAGCCAAAATTTAGAGTTGAAAGTGAGGTATATGGGGAGATTAATTTCTCAAATAGAATACAGTTAGCTCAGCATCATACATCAACTCATATAATTAATGCTGCAGCAAAGCAAATCTTAGGAAATCATATATATCAGGCAGGGGCTAAGAAAACAGTTGAGAAAGCACATATTGATATAACTCATTATGAAAATTTGACTGAATCAGAGCTCAAAAAAATAGAAGATGTAGCAAATGAGATAATCAATAAGAAATTGACTGTTTATTCTTATTTCTTAGATAGGACAGATGCAGAGCAAAAGTATGGAACTAGCATATATCAAGGGGGTGCAGTTCCTGGAAACAATCTAAGAATAGTAAATATCAGTGATGTTGATGTTGAGGCTTGTGGTGGAACTCATCTGAAGAATACTTCCGAGGCAAAAGGTATTAAAATAATCAAGAGCACTAAGATTCAGGATGGTATCTGTAGAATTGTTTTTACTGCAGGAAAGGCAGCAAAACAGCAAATAGAAGGCGAGCAGGATATTCTAAATAAATTAGTAAAGATATTAGGAGTTAAAATTAATGAAATTCCTGCAAGATCAGAAGAATTATTTGATAAATGGAAAAAGGCAAGAAAAGCAGTAAAGAAGAAAAAGAAAATAGATATTAAGGAATTAAAGCTAGTATCAAAAAAGAAATATGAAGGAGATATATTAACAGAAACTGCTAAAATCTTTAAAACACAGCCAGAACATATACTTAAGACAACTGAAAGATTTATATCTGAGATAGAAAAATCCAAAACATTTATAAAAAGATTGTAAAATAAATTAAACTTAGGTGGTATTCAATGCAAAACGGAGAAGAAGAGTTTCCTGAAGAAAAATATAATGAAGAAGAAGGAGCAGATGAGGAAGTATATTCCAGCGATGGTAGAAGCAAGTTAGTTGAAGATGATGAAATAAGTCCATGGGAAGCTGCTTTTATGGAAGGCGCTGATATGGATGGACAGCAAGCTAAATGTAGGGGTTGTGGAAAGATGCTTGATAGAGCTCATAGAGTTGTTGAAAAAGCAATAAGCAAGGAGCTTCACAGATTCTGTTCTGAGAAATGTTTAGAAGAATTTGAGAAGAAATAAATCTTAAATTATTTTGAATAATTTTTTATATCTTTAAATATTTTTATCCCTAATGAAAAAATTAATCATGCTTTATGGTTACTCTTTCAGTGGAAAATCAACTGCAGCTAAAAGATTGAAAGATTATTTTTCTAATAATGGCATTAGTTGTGAGATAATTAAGTCAGTTTCAACCAGATTTAGTGAGAATAAAAAAGTTAAGTTTACCAGAGATTCTATTGATCAATATTAATGCATGGTTGAGCAGACAGATAAATTAGATGATTCTGAATTAAATGAGCTTAAAATAATAAAGTTTGTAAGAAGACAAAGTCTTCAGAGTTTTGATTATAAAGATAATCAGAAACCCAGAGAAAATAATAAATTATCTTTGTATAATTGCGGGAAAAATAATTTTGTTAGTGAAATAATTAATACACTCAAATCCAATTAACCCTTATATCATCAGTTCTTTGATATGGCATGATTTTAGTATCTTTTATTTCCATTCTTGTGCCTGCTTTGTATTGTAGGATACCCTGCCATGCAATCATCAACCCATTATCTACATTGAATTCATTTGGAACAGTAAAGCATTTTGCTCCGCGTTCTTTACACATTATCTTTGCCATTTCCTGCAATCTAGAATTACAGGCAACACCACCACCAAGCAATAATTCTTTCTTATCGCAATGAGCTAAAGCTCTTTCTGCTACTTCTATTAACATAGCAAAGGCAGTTTCTTGGCATGAATAAGCAAGATCAGCATCTTTGTGTCCATCGTCATGTTTATGTTTTAGATTTGTTAATAATCCACTAAAACTTACATCCATTCCTTTAACTGCATATGGCAGTTCAATAAGCTTTTTTCCTTTTTTAGCTAATACATCTAATTTTGGTCCGCCGGGAAAACCTAATCCGAGATAACGGGCAAAATTATCTAAGAAATTTCCAATGCCAATATCAAGAGTTTCACCAAAGATCCTATATTTTCCACCTTCGTAGGCAATTATTTGAGTATTTGCTCCTGAAGCATATAATAATACAGGATCTTTTGCATTGTTGAGCATCTTTCCTATGCTTAAATGTGCAATACAGTGATTGATTCCAATGATTGGTTTGTTCAATCTTAATGCAAGAGATCTGGCAAAGAAAGCCCCAATTCTTAAACAATTGCCCATTCCTGGGCCCTGAGAAAATGATATTAAATCAATGTCTTCTAATTTTATATTGGCTTTCTCTAATGCCCCTTTTAATACAGCATCGCAGACTTCAACATGATGTTCTGCTGCCTTTATAGGAATCATTCCCCCTTTCTTGGTTGTATAGCTATCTTTAACATTAGCAAGAATTTTCTTTTTATCTGTAACTATGCCTATTCCAAAGGTATGCGCAGTTGTCTCAATGCCTAAACATATCATATGTGCAGAAATAATAGCTTTGTTTATATATTTTACCTGTAAAAAAGAAAGATATAAATATATGTTTGTTTATTGATTATTAAATAAGTTATATCTAAACTAGGTGATATTGATGTGTTTCAAAAAGAATACTCTTTTGCAACTTTATGTTCTTAATTATGTTTTAGCTTTCTTTGTTTGGCTTGGTTCTATCTTGAAATTAAGTAATGATGCTTGGATGACATTGTTTATTAGTATCAACATCATGTACTGTTCATTGTGGGGATTCTGGACAGTAAGGAAAAAATATAAGCCAAAGAAGCGAAAAAAGTAAAAACAAAAATTATTAAAGTCAGTAATCTTTTTTCTTTTTTATGGTAAATGTAGTTGCTATTGATGAAGCTGGTCGTGGTCCTGTTATTGGTCCAATGGTTTTATGTGGGGTCATGATGGATGAAAAGGATCAGTTTAAACTTAAAATTTTAGGTGTAAAAGATTCTAAATTATTAAGTCCTGCTCAACGAATTAAAGTATTTGATTTGTTAAAGAATGATATTAAATATAAGGCAATAGTTGTTTCCCCTGAGGAAATAGATAATGCTTTGTTTTCTGAGAATACAAATCTCAATTGGTTAGAGGCAGATAAATCTGTTGAGATTATGAATCATTTTAATGCTGAAAGGGCTATATTGGATTGCCCAAGCAATAATAAAGAGAAGTATGTTAGTTATATCAGAGAAAGATTAAAAAATAAAGATATGGAGATTAAGGCAGAGTTTAAGGCAGATAGGAAATATTTGGCTGTTGGCGCAGCATCAATTATTGCTAAAGTTATACGGGATAAAGAAATTGATAAATTGAAGAAAAAGTATAATGTTGAGTTTGGTTCTGGATATCCTAGTGATGAGGTCACTCAGAATTTTTTGAAGAAGAATTATGATAAATATGATTTCTTTAGAAAGAGTTGGGCTCCATATCAGAATGCAAAGAATACAAAGTCACAAAAGAATTTGGGCGAGTTCTAATTGTTGAACTCCCAAAAATCAACGAGATTTGCATCTCCAAGGTTTTCTCAAACTTTTTGAGTTCTCGAAAACTTTATATACTATCTATCGTCTGTAATTATATGCTTTTTTAGTAAAAGAGGACGTTTAAAGTGACTAAGATAAATGGGTTGGTGATGCATGGCTTTAAGTCATTTGCAAAAAGAACAGAGTTGATCTTTGATAACAAATTTAATGTTGTTCTTGGACCAAATGGTTCTGGTAAAAGCAATGTTCTTGATGCATTATGTTTTGTTCTTGGAAAGAGGTCTGCTAAATCATTAAGAGCAGAGAAAGCAGCAAATTTGATATATAATGGTGGCAAGAGCAAAACTCCGTCAAAACATGCAGAAGTCAGCATTATTTTTGATAATTCTAATAAAACATTCCCTATAGATAGCGAGACCATTAAAGTAACAAGAATTATCAACCAAAGCGGCCAGTCTGTTTATAAGATTAATGATAAAAGACATACAAGACAGCAGGTTCTTGATTTATTGGCATTAGGAAAGATAAATCCTGACGGATATAATATTATTTTGCAGGGAGATATAACCAATTTTGTTAATATGTCCCCCACTGAGAGAAGGGAAGTGTTGGGAGAGATAGCCGGAATTTCTGTATATGAAGAAAAGAAGAATAAGGCTTTGAGAGAACTTGAAAAAGTTGATGTAAAGCTTGGTGAAGCAGATATTATTTTGAAAGAACGAGGAACCTACCTAAAGGAGTTAAGGAAAGAAAGGAACCAAGCTATGAAATTCAAGGAATTAAATGACCAGATTAATCAAAACAAGGCCAGTTTCCTTAAGATGCAGATGGATGGCAAGCAGACAAGGATTGATGAATTAGAAAATAGAAAAAGTAATCAAGAAAAAGACTTTAAGAAATTCCAAGAACAGATTTCTAAACTTAAAGATGGGATTAGGGTAAAGAAAAAAGAGATATCAGAAATAACAGAGACTGTTGATAAGAAAGGAGATCAAAATCTTACTAGATTAAATAAAGAAGTCGAGAACCTTAGAGTTTCTATAGCAACAAATAAGACAAGAGTGAGCTCATGTGATCATGAAATTTCAAGGATAGGGACAAGAAAGAATCAATTGCTAAAAAATATCTTGGACATTGATGATAAAAGGGGGGATGTGCTTAAAGAAGTTGATGATCTGAAAGAACAAAGCTCTCGCTTAGGGAGAGAAGAACAAGATCTTTTGGAAAAGGTATCTGTTTTTAAGAAAAAGAATAAACTTGGAGAAGAAGCAGAACAGATTGAAAGAGATATTGAGGGGATTGATAAATCAATTGAAGAACATCAGATTGATTCTCAGCAATTGAGTGAGAAACAACATGAATTATTTAGAAAAAAAGATGTTCTTGATATACAAATAAAGACTATTGATGAAAAGATTGCTAAAGTTGCCCAGGTTAGAAAGGAAAACAAAGGGCAAGTGAATGCATTGGAGAAGAAACGGTCAGAATTTAAGGTATCAACACTCGATTTAAATAAAACATTAGATGAAGATTCTGCTTTAGCTGCCCAACTTCATAATGCTAGGACTAAATTATTAACCGTAAAAGAAGAATTATCAAAAGTATCTGCAAGAAGTATAGGGATAAGAGAAAGATCATTAGCAAATGTTGCTGTTAATAATATAATAAGAAATAAATCAAAGTTCAAAGGGGTTCATGGAGTTATATCTGATTTAGGGGAAGTGAATTCTCAATATTCATTAGCCTTGGAGATTGCTGCAGGATATAGAGTTAAGAGCATTGTTGTTGAGAATGACCAGGTTGCTTCAGACTGCATTAATTATCTTAAAATCAATAAATTGGGTGTTGCTACATTTTTACCTTTAAATAAATTAAAAGAGGCCAAGCTTTCTTCTGGATTTAAAGGCAAGCAGGGAGTTCATGGATCTGCTCTTGATCTTATATCTTTTGACCCTATGTTCAAAAAAGCATTCTCCTATGTATTTGGAAATACATTGGTTGTTGAGAATATTGATACTTCAAGAAATATTGGCATAGGTTCTGTAAGAATGGTCACATTGAATGGTGATTTGATGGAAGTAAGCGGAGCAATGCAGGGCGGATTCAGAAAAAGATCCCAGGGATTAGGCTTTAAGGAAAAAGAATTAAGTAAAAGTTTAAGTGAATTAGAAAACAGAAGCAGGGAATTAGAAAAAGTTATTGATGTTCTTGAGAAAAAGAGAATTGAAAATGAAGATTTGATTCAAGAATTAAGAGAGAAAAAAGCTAATCTAGAAGGGGATATCATCAAGAGTGAAAAAAGCCTCCATCTGGATGAAGATGATCTTAGCGCATCGCAAGGATATAAAGATGAATTATTGAAAGAACAAAGAGATGCAGAAAAATCATTAGAGAATGTTCAGAGAAATATAGCAGAATCTAATAAAAAATTAATTGATATCAAGACAAGAAAGCAGAAGTTAAAGGAAAAGATTGGTCAAATCAAGAACCCTATATTATTAGCAGAATTGAATAGCTTTGAGCAAAAGAGGCATGAAGTTAGGGAAGAAATCATTAAGGTGGATGCTAATATGAAGAATTTTCAAACTCAAGCTTCTGATATGATGAGCAGGGAAAAAGAAAGCACAAATAAGATACTGAAACAATTGGAAAGAGAACACCATGAATTTGGTGATGAGATTATTACATTAAGAGAGAAGATAAAGGGGCAGCAAAAAGAATTAGGAGAGAAAGATGAAAATGTCAAGAATCTTTATTCTAAGTTTAGAGGATTATTTGACAAGAGAATGGAATTAAGTGATTCTGTAAATAAAGAAGAAAATAATGTTGATAAATTTGTTGAAAAATCCCATACAATTGAACAGAAAATAAATATGATTTCTTTAGATGGGGCAAAGTATAAAGCAGAGTTTGCTGGATTGGAAGAAGAATTCTCTCAGTATAAAGGTGTTAAGCTTGTTAAAAAACAAGAGGAACAGTTGAAGAAAGAGATAAGAGATTTTGAAAGAATGAGGCAGAATATAGGTTCAGTGAATATGAAAGCATTGGAAATATATGAATCTGTTGAAAGGCAGTTCAATGAATTATTGGATAAGAAAAATAAGCTTGATGATGAGAAAGGGGAGATATTGAATATGATGGGTGAGGTGGAAGGTAAGAAGACAGATATATTCATGAAGACCTTTGATGAGATTAATGGAAAATTCCAAGAGGTATTCTCTAAGATTTCAACAAAGGGCAGTCAGGTTTATTTAGAATTAGAGAATAAACAGAAACCATTTGAAGGTGGAATGAATATCAAGGCCAAGATCACCGGAACTAGATATCTGGACATAAGGAGCCTAAGTGGTGGTGAAAAGACTTTAACTGCCTTAGCTTTCATCTTTTCAATACAGGAATATGATCCTGCAAGCTTTTATATCTTAGATGAAGTTGATGCTGCTCTTGATAAACATAATTCTGAAAAATTAGCAGGATTAATCAGACAATATTCTGCTAATGCCCAATATGTCATGATATCACATAATGATGCCATAATTTCTGAAGCAAATAATCTGTACGGATTGACTATGGATGAACATGGAATCAGTAAGGTTGTCAGTTTAAAGATTTGATAAAGTTTATATACTATTTATATTATAGATTAGTTCATGCTGATAAAAAGAGGTATTTTGTTAGTCTTTATTTTTAGTTTTCTAGCCCTAGGAGTTTTTGCTCAAGAAGAAGATGTAGGGGATGTTTTTTCTGATATTGGAGATGTTGAATTAAAAGAAGATGCAGGTATGACTCCTGATAGTCCTTTTTATTTTATTGAAGACTTTTTTGAAGGCCTTCTTGTTGGTGATAACCCTGAATTGGCTTTGAGTTATAAGAATGAAAAGATAGTTGAAGCTAGGCAGATGATTGAACAAGGAAATGTTGAAGGTGCTAAGAAAGCACTTTTAAGGGCTGAAAAGTATGGTGAAATATTGAAGAGAGAAGTTTCTCCTGAGATTGAAAGAAAAGTAAGAGAGAGTAGCAAGGCAGTTAAAGAAGTTTTTGAAGATTTACTTGATGATATTAGTGGTGATGAATGGAAAGAAGTAAGAGAACAATTTGAAGAACATGGGAAAAGAGAAGATAAAATAGCATTGGCTGCTAAGGTTTCTAGTACTATCCAAAAATTATGTGAACAATTGTCTCAATTAGATCCTTTAGAGTATAGTCGTATATGTAAAACTGATGATGATTCTCCTGGTTGGCAACGTCAATTGGATAATAGATTAACAAAAGGACAAGAAAAAGAGGCTAAAGAATTTTTTGGAATTATGTCTACTTGTTTTGAGAATCCACAAGAATGTGAATGTGATAAGATTACAATACCTGCATTTGCAAAAAAATGTAATACCATGGCTCCATTAGCTGCAAAGTGTATGGACGGAGATGAAGATGCTTGTGAAGAAATGGATGATATTGATGATGAAGAAGAAATGTTTGATTTACTTCCTGATTATTTAAAAGATGTATTGGGTGAAGTACAAGATAAATATGATGGGTCCAAATATGATTTACATATCCCGATAGAATGTCGAGAAGCTGGAGCTTTAAATCGAAAAGATTGTGAACTTGTTATGTTTAAGAAACATGCTCCAGAAGAATGTGTTGAAGCATTAGAAAAAGGAAAAATAGACATTAAAAATCGAAGAAAGGCAGACAAAGCATGTGAAGAAATTATGTTTAAATCTGATGCACCAGAAGAATGCATTGAAGCAGGAATAAAGGACCATAAAGAATGTAATAAATTTATGTTTAAATTTGACGCTCCAGAAGAATGCATTGAAGCAGGATTAACTGGTGAAGGAAGAAATGATTGGAAAGAATGTGACCTTATTAGATTTAAATTAGAATCTCCAGAAGAATGCCTTGATGCCGGACTTACTGGCGCAGAAAGAAGCGATTATAAGAAATGTGATGTAATTAGATTTAAATTAGATGCTCCAGAAGAATGCCTTGATGCCGGACTTACTGGCAAGGGAAGGGGTGACTGGAAGAAATGTGAACTTATTCGGTTTAAATTAGATGCCCCAGAAGAATGCATTGAAGCAGGATTAACTGGTGAAGGAAGAAATGATTGGAAGGAGTGTGAGGCAATTAGATTTAAATCTGATGCACCAGAAGAATGCCTTGATGCTGGACTTACTGGTAAAGGAAGAAATGATTGGAAGGAGTGTGAGGCAATTAGATTTAAATTAGATGCACCAGAAGAATGCCTTGATGCTGGACTTACTGGCAAAGGAAGAGATGATTGGAAGAAATGTGAACTTATTAGATTTAAATTAGATGCTCCAGAAGAATGCCTTGATGCTGGACTTACTGGTAAAGGAAGGGATGATTGGAAGAAATGTGATAAAATACAGAGAGAGCTCGAACGTGAAAGAGATGAAGAATGGGAACATGAAAGAAGAGAAAGAGATGAAGAGGAGAGGGAAAGGGATCGCGAACGTGATAATCAAGATTGGAATGAACCACCTGAAGGAGACTGGAATGAACCACCTGAAGGAGACTGGAATGAACCACCTGAAGGAGACTGGAATGAACCACCTGAAGGAGACTGGAATGAACCACCTGAAGGAGACTGG
>JAHWIG010000035.1 GCA_019322735.1 Candidatus Woesearchaeota archaeon
TCATACTTTCTATTATAGATTCGTAATGATTTCTTTTGTTTAAAATCTGGTTGATACTTCTTTGCTATTCCATCATCATCCAATGAATAGAACATAGACATCAAACCATCACTATAAGCTGGAATGTATATTGCGTCTTTCATTTTTCTTTCTTTTTCTGTTCTTTTAATATTTTACATAATTTACTCTCTGCTATACCAAGTTTGTTCATTGCTTCTTTCCTTGTCTTATATGTTATACCATCAATTGTACATGGTTTACAATTCGCAGGGGTTAATCTACCATTAGGAAACCTCCTTTTCAAACCATCGCTTATATTTTGTATTTCTTCTGGTGACTTTTTTCTTCCCCAAGAAGGACTTTTTTCTCCAGACATCCCCCACATAGCATTATTACTACCACGATTAGCATCACCTATTTTTTTCTTACTAGCTTCAGTATGACTTTTACCCTTCCAACTCATCCTCTCTAATTGAGCAGCTGTGAAATTCTTTTTTCTGCCAGTATTCCATATTCTCAATTTCTCTTTTGTTTCTGCTAAAACTTTTTTACCCAAGTTTTTTTGTCGTAAATTTTCACAAAATGCTTTAGACATTTTTCTCCCCCTTATTTTAGATGCTCGTTTTTCAATAACTTCTGCTGATTGTTTTCTGCCAGTTGATCTCTTTCTTATTTCTTCAATCTGTTTCTCGGTCCTTTTAAGTCCTGCTGTGTTCCATTCTTCATGTTCACCAGCTATATATCTATTATAGTATGAAGAATCCTTACAAGCATTATGTTTATGTTGAAATTCAGTTTCAACATCAAATGCTCCCTGGCGTGTTTCACAAATTCTTAATATTGTTTTCTTAAATTTTTCACCATTCTTACAATCTTCTTTTAATTCCTTACTAGAACCAATATAAGTATGATTTAAACAAAGTTTATTGAAATCACGACTTTCTGCAAATTCAGACAAATCAGAATAATGTGCAGTTCCACTACCTATATATCGCCACGGCGTAGGTTTTATATCAAGATTTGTAATTCTTTCTGTTAAATAAACATAAAATACCAGATTAGTTTTTCTTCCCATGTTATTTTTTCAATGCCGTTATAATTTCATTTGCTCTACCATCAGCATATGTCCCGTCTGTACATTTCTCAAGAATACCATGTTTGTGTGCAAAATCCATAGGATCATTTATTGTTACAAATGGTATATCATTATTCTTAAATGCAATCCATCTCTTGAAACAACTTGGACAATCACCACAATGTTGTTCTGTATCACTATAACAAGATACAGTCAATTCCAGATGTTCTACTAATCCACCCTTTTCCAGATACATCTTAATTAAATCTGTCTTGTTATATTCTTTAGTTGGTGTTAGGATCCTAAATGTTTTACCCTCAGTCCAATACTGTTTTCTATTACTGATATTCAATACATCTTCCATAGCTTTTATAAACTCTGGACTCTTATCACTATTAATCTCATCTTTAATCACTCCAAAATAAATATCTTCACCATACTGAGCTGCACTCAATATCAATTCTGCATTTCGATTTGGTATAATACCAGATTTCTTATCTTCCAAAACACCTATCAGAGATCCTCTATGTTCCTTAACATAGAAATTTTTAATCCCCATCATCAAATTTTTCAATGCCTGTTCTTCTTTTCTTTTATACTTATGACCAATATTCACAAATACATTTAACGCATCTTGACAAAAAATATACCAACAAAGAAAACTATCCAAACCACCACTTGCTAAAATAATTGGTTTTATCATTTCATCCCTTTCATAT
>JAHWIG010000024.1 GCA_019322735.1 Candidatus Woesearchaeota archaeon
AATTTCTTAACTCTTTCAGCATATTCTTTTCCTAGTTCCTTAAGAAAACGTTTATATGCCATATCAATAGTTCCCCTTCTTTGTCCAAAGATTAAATTATCTGCACAAGTTATTATCTTTTCTTCTTTCGTCTTTGGCAAATAATCCTTCATAGGCAAATCAAGCCTTTGTTTTCTTATATCTGCTTTAGAAATTCCTGCACCAAGATGTCTTTCAGCAATTAAAGAATATTCACCAAAACCTTCCTTTCTTAATATTGCAGACCCCTTAATTCCATGATGTAAGCTATCTTTTGATCCAGGAGGGGCATTAAATCTTCCTATATCATGCAATAAACTCGCTATTTTAATGAATTCTTTATCAACATCTGTATCTTCAGCAAATTCTAAAGCTAATTTCTGTACTGCCCTTACATGTGCAGCAACTGCTTTAAATGCCCTATCAGAAGAAGAATATTTTTTCAACAATGCAAGTGCTTCTTTTTCATTCATAACTACAGATAAGAACAACTAATTAAAAAACTTTTTTAAAAAAAGAAGGGCTCCTCGGGATCTCTTGAGGGGGTGATGGAGGTGAAGATGAAGGTGAAGGGGAATGGAAGGAGTTTGTAAGGTTAGTTAGGTAAAATTAAGCCATCAGGCAATTCTTCAAAGTTTTTTATGTTAATGGTGTCTACACCGTCAATAAATGCTTTAGTCAGGCGGTGCATACCATCTTTAACTTTTCCTTTTATAGTAATTATAGGGTAACTTTCATAGTCAGCATCAAGAACCTTTTGGATATGATTCCTTAGCTCAATATCTATGCTCTCATCATTTATAAGTGTCCGTGAGTCGTCTACGTTATGAACTGCATCAATAATATCTTGTGGACCCAGCCATTCACCGTGGCTGTCATGCCAATAGTTATTTTGTTTTGTGTTTTCAAAATGAGAAATAGGTAAAACAGTCGGTTCTACTTTTTCGGCCAAACTTATCAGTTTATAAACATCAATAGTTATACCTTCAAATTCGGATGTATGACTTTCGTGTGGAGTTGATTCCTTTGGCAAGGGAACTTTTTTATTCATAACTACAGATAAGAACAACTAATTAAAAAACTTTTTTAAAAAAAGAAGGGCTCCTCGGGATCTCTTGAGGGGGTGATGGAGAGAAGAAGCCAGCGAGGAGCCAACTTTCTAATTAATAATAGCTTTAAAGCATTACTAGTATATAAATATTACGTTTTTATAGCTTAATATAGAAAAAAGTATATTAAAATAATTATTATTTACTTAAATAATTAGAGAGATTCTCATAATTTTTAGTTATAAACTTATATGTTTTCATATCATCAATATCTAACAAAGAACCAAAATTACCTTCAATATTAAACTGAAATCTTAATCCAGTAAAATCTTCCAGTATAGATTCAATACGTTGAATATCAAGTTTGCCACTATGTTTCTTTATAGATTTATAAGATTTATTTGATTGTGATCTATAAGCTGAATATATCAGTTTAACAGCATCTCCCATCAATCCTTTTTTCTTACCAGCTTTGAAATCCCTTATTAAACCAATAATCTTGGGCCAATTACGTGGACTACTAAATTTTCTAAAATTATAAAGCCCCTGAAGAATCTTATAAATTTCAGCTTCAACTTTTAATGGTTTTACAACATGTAAATTGTTGATCCTAACAGGATCATCTTTCAAATAAACAAAACTATTTATGGTGCTCTTTAATCCATAAAACTCTTCATAAAGTAATAAATCTGCAAGCCTTTCATCTACTTTGCCCCTTTTAGTAAATCCTATCATAAAATCTTTATTCTTGGTATCAAAACCATCAATAAATTTAATTATCTCACTAGATTGGATTAAAGGAGCATCTCCTGAAGTATATAGTACAGGCACTTCAATTAATGGTTTATTATTATCAATATAATCTCTCACATCTTCCCATTCCCTCCAATCACCTTTAAAATTATCAAACTCTACAAAATTGTTGTTAAGATGTTGAAAATAGGTAGATAACAAACTATCAACTATTTTTTTCTGAGCATCAACAACGTGAACGTTTCCTTCTTTTCCCCTTACTATTTTCTCTAACCTTTCTTGATCATCTGTCCATACATAAACATTTTCAATACCAGAATCAAGAACAGAATCTATAACCCTTTCAACACTTGGTTTTCCGCATACATCAACAAATGCTTTAGGCTGTCCTTTAATCTTCTTTGGTCCGCCTGCAGCTATAAACGCAGTCTTTACACTATTTCCCTCATTAATATCCATAAATAAAAAATAAAAAATAAAAGTCTTTAAATCTTTTGATTTTAATCAGAAAAAAAGTTAAGTATCTTGGTATTATAATCCATAGTTATCTCAACTCCAAAATCAGCTGGAAAGCATTTCAGATATCTTTGCCATGCATATCTCTCATCCAGGAACACAATAACCCCCCTATCAGTCTCAGACCTGATGCATCTTCCAGCATTCTGTAATACCGTGGTAATTGCCGGAAGAACGTATCCATAATCCCATCCCTTTCCAAATCTTTTTTCATAGTAATTGATCAAAGCTTTTATTTCTAAATCTGGTCTTTGCAGAGGAATTCCAACAACAATAACCCCATTCAATAAATTCCCAGGTAGATCAATGCCTTCTCCAAAACTTCCGGATGCAACAGCCAAAAGAACGATTTCTTTTTCCTTTTGTTTAAATCCATCCAGTATCTCCTTTTTTTCTTCCTTGTTTAATCCCTGTTTTTCAAGAACGATATCCTTATCACATAATTCCTTAAAATAATGATAGACAGAATTTCTCAGATCATAGCTAGGAAAAAATACAAGATTATTGCCTGGAATCCTCTCAACCATTTCTGCACTTCTTCTTGCTATTTCCTTGAATTGATTTTCACTTCTTAAAGAAAATCTTGTTGTTGTTTTAGGAACAATCAATGTTAATCTATTCTCCCGGGGAAATGGGCTGGGATATACTTTTTCCAGTGAATCTTTGGGAAAACCAAGAATATCCCTATACAATGCAGTTGGCAGTAATGTTCCGCTCATCATAACTAAAGAATAGCACCCCATCAAGACTTCAGATGTAACCAATGAAGGATCCAAGCAACGATAACTTAAAGTGATAAATAATGTTCCCCTGATATCTTTTTTAGAGATAATTCTCACATAACCTTCTTCTGTTCCAAGCCAGGATTCCAAAAAATGAGCAATAGCACCAATTGAACTCTGCTTTTTCTTCTTTCTGATATCCTCCGCAATAAACTCAAGCTCTTCAAACAAAGATGCATAATCCTTAATATCAGATATTAAATCAATAAAATATTTCTTATTTACTAATACTTCTCCACCAATTCCAATATCAACAGAAACACCTTCTAATACCCCCCCAATCTCTTCCAGTATCTTACTATACCCTTTATATCCATAATCATTTGCTTCATTAATTGCCCTTTTAATAGTAAGTGTTGATATATTCAAGCTCAATAGATCCCTCACCCTATTAGACAGATTATGGCCTTCATCAACAATAACAATAATATCATCCAGATTCTTTCCAATCTTGCCCAAAAAAGATTCTCTCAACGATGGATTAAATAGATAAAAATAATCTGCAATAATAACTTTTGCGTCTTTGCATAATGAAAGTGCAATCTCATAAGGACAGACTTCTGCCTTTTTTCCCATTTCAACAATATTCTCAGAATGACAGGGTGATAAAACGCTTAATTCCTTCTTGACCTTTTTTGCCTTAACAGACAATGACCTTTTATCATATGTATTAATATAGTTCTTGCAATTATCCTCTTCTCTAAGAATCCTGCAATAATCCCTAAATTCATGTGGACTTACTCTTTCCATCTCAGGCAAAGCACACATCCACTTCTTACCAATAAGATCCGCAACAACAAACTCTTTATCATACTTTTTTTTGATATCATCCAAAGTTTCCAAAGCAATTATATGTTGTGTGTGTCTTGATGTAAGAAAAACAATAGTTTTATTGTTTTCTAATGCATATGCCAATGCAGGGCCAAGTACGGCTATTGTTTTTCCAATTCCTGTTGGTGCATGCAATAGTATCTTTTTTCTCTGACTTATCGCTTCCCCAACCTCCTTCATCATATCATCCTGTATTGGCCTTACTTCTTGGTATGGGAAGAGAATTTTTTTATATTCCATTGAATTAAATAATATCTTCTTACTTAAAAAATTTGTGTAATAAATTTAGGAAATTTCTTAGATAAAAGCATATACTACAAAATATATAACAAAAAATAGGAATATTTAAATAACACTATACAAACCTATATTCCAATACATATAATCAATTATTTATTGGGGAAATTTAATGAATACAAACAAAATATTCAATGTTTTTTTCAGGGAAAAGCCAGCTATGATGTTGGTCACATTAAAGAATTCCAAAGAAGCATATGCATCTTCTTTAGCAAAAAAGATTGACTGTACATATTCTCATGTTGTTAAGATTCTCCAAGAAATGGAAAGAGCTGGGCTTGTTAATTTCAATAAACAAGGAAGATTAAAACTCCTTACTTTAACCAAAAAAGGAGAGAAGATAGCAGAACATATTGAAACAATCAAGACTTCTCTATAATCCTATTCATGAAGGAATTAAGTGATGAAGTAAAGAGTATGCTGAATTCTATGGGTCAATGGTCAAGGAAAATTGCCTTAATCAACTTATATGATAAAAATTACAATATAGAGAATTATATTACAGACCTAATTAATGGATCAGAAGAAGGGACGCTTAGAAGGAATGGCTTTATGAAAACATTAAACCCTCACAAAGATGTAATCGTATATGAATTAAACATGGTAGGAAAATTTGTGTTCAAAGAAACAAAAGATAAAAAATATGAATTAATACAAACACAATTTATTCGGCAATCAACTTAAATCTGCTCTCATCATACTTCCAATCCATTGGAAGTACTTTAGATCTCTTATAGTATTTAATCAATCTATTGATCTTTGATTCTGTCAATTGAACTCCCCTTTTTGCAGCCTTATCTTGACGATTTTCTTCTAAATGCTTTTTCAACATGACTACTTTCTTAATCAAATTCAAGATGTCTTCTGGAAGTTCTCCAGCTAAATCTTTTTCTTTCAATACTTTTGAAACCCCTTTACCAAGAATATCCTTAACGCTTGGAATTCCATAAGAATCTCTTAAAATAAGGCCTATTTTAGATGGTTCATGCTCATCCTTTGCCAATTTAACAATCAATAATTCAACTTCTTTAGATGTATGTCTCACCCATACAGGCTTATCTTTAGAGCTTGGTCTAGTACTCTTACTCTTTCCCTTATCTCTTGAGTGCATACGTGCCAAATTAAGTCACCTAAAATATATATGGAGAAAGAAAATATCCATCTCCAGTATAAACGAGCAAATTATTTACCTGCTTATCTCTTGAATTTGTATTGAAAGTAATAAGTACTTTTTAAATGTTGTGGTTAAATAGCCCCGCTCGGATTCGAACCGAGGTCTCAAGGCCCAAAACCTTGAATGATTGGCCACTACACCACGGGGCTGTGACCAAAAAAAAATAAGAGAGCTATTTAAAATTATTGTTTATATGATTCTAAGGCATCTTCTTCCATGAAATGTAATTCTCCTGGAACAATCAAGCATTGAGGAAATTGGGTAAAGTTCTCTTTGATTATCTCTTTTATCTTTCCACTTCTTATTTCTGCATCTTCTGACCCTAAACCAGCGCATCCAACAACATTTAGATCATCTTTCAATCCATTATCAACCAAATAATCCAAAGCTTCATGAATGGTCATAAATCTGTCTTGTTCTGGCTTCAAATCCAATAATACCAGTGT